>MEUA01000020.1 GCA_001771505.1 candidate division WOR-1 bacterium RIFOXYB2_FULL_36_35 | reverse complement strand
TTTAAAGCTCATGCCAAGGAAGGATTAAATCAGGAAGAAAAAAGAGGACAGATACTATCCGCAACATTTGAATTGGTTGAAATAGCTCTTTTGGCAAAAATCACGCAGATAGAAGGCAGAGAAATTACTTTGCAATATGCCGACAATTTAGATAGCTATCAAAAAGCAAAGGAATTTGCCGATTTAATAATAGAAAGATCCTTTCATTTAACAGCCAACATGAAGAATCGTTTAAGATATATACTGGAATCAGTCAGAGAAATGGATAGGCAGCCAATTTTAGATGACTTAACTGAAAGAATCTTTCGGGTAACAATTAAAAAAGATCTGTTTACAGAGTCTTATTCAGGTGTCGGGGTTCCCGGATGTTTTAATCCTAGAGGTATCCACAGAGAGATGCCTTATGTCCACGCAACAGAAGCCAATGCGGGTTTTATTCAGGTTGTTGCTCCAAAAGGGAACCAAGTAGCAAACGCGGTCGTTCTTTATATGAACAAAGGAGCATATGTCTATGCCGGCTATAATGGGACAGGCTACAACATGGATCGGATATTTGCGCAAGCTTTAATAAAGCTTACTGAATTTGTTCCTGCTGTTATTCTTACTCCATCATCCGCAGGTTTTGATTCGTTAAAAAAGTTTGCTGTCCGTCGTAAAATGAAAATAACCAAGCCGCCGGCAATTTTTTCAAGCCAATATGTAGATTATGGAGAGGTAGACCAGCTTGGAAATATTACGCTCGAAGAAGATTTTTATATCATTACAAAAGACTCTTTTGCACAATTATCAAGTGATTTATAAAGATTAACCCCGATGATTCATAGACGAACAGAATTCTAGCAGAATGTTGGAAATTTTCCCAGGTATGAACCCCGATTTCCTAATCGGAGTGAATAATCTAGGTTAACATAAAGGTAAAATTTTGGTATAATGTATTTTTCAAGCGCCAAAAATTATTACAGAGTTTGTCTTCATATTATTTTTGTAACGGGGTGTAGCTTAGCTTGGTAGAGCGCCTGGTTTGGGACCAGGAGGCCGTAGGTTCAAATCCTATCACCCCGACCAATTCAGACATTTTGAAAATTCAGAGGCGATTCCTGGAACAATGCAGCAGTCGGCCTACACACTCCGAACCGGAACAACCACGTGACGGACATTCGGAACAGCTTATCGGCTTTCGCGCCGCCATTATATTTTCTAAAAGTGTAATTTATAAGTCCCTGGCACCCTGAAGCCAGAGTCAGAGAAGCTCTTCTCTTGATAATTGTGGACCCGTTTTGCGCCGCGGAAGCTCTCCTGTCTGCCACTCACAAAAGAACCACCGCGCAATACTTTCTGACTACCATCTTTAGGCCCTTTAGGATTAATCAACTGAGTAGGATCATAGCTGTCACCCCACCAATCAGCTACCCATTCCCAAACATTTCCTGCCATTCCCATTACTCCAAACGGGCTGGCTCCTTCAGGGTGAGAATCCACAGGTTCTGGCTCTTCTTTTTTCCCATTTACACTAGATGTAAATTTAGATGTGTCAAAATCATTTCCCCACGGATATTTACGGCCATCTGTTCCTCTTGCGGCAAGTTCCCATTGAGCTTCTGTTGGAAGATGGTATCCTTTTCCTGTTAAATTTGCCCCAAGGATTACTTTTATACATTCACCAGCTCTAACACAGCGACCAGAACAGGGGGCATCGCCCTTCATAGTATAAGCAATAGTATAAACAGGCTCTAGCCCCTGTTTCTCGCTTAACCAGTTACAGTACTCAATAGCACCAAACCATGACACAAAAACTACTGGATAATTGGCTTTTTCAGGATTTGATACTGTCTCCGGAACTTCTCGTTTTGTATCTTTAAGGTACACGGCAAATTCCTTGTTTGTCACAGGGTATTTACCTATACTGTAGCCAGAAACAGTTACCTCTCTCACCGGTTGTTCATCATCGTAATTAGTACTCCCCATTTTAAATGTTGATGCAGGAATTTGAATCATCTCAGTTATACTACCAACCGAAGAAAGAACTAAACCTTTCAAAAAACAACCAAAAGCAGCAAGTTTAGTAGAGTCGGTCATAGATCTGTGAATCATATTCCTTGTAAAAGGAAATCCATAGGCTATAACATTTGCGATAAATTTTTCAATTAAAGTTACATCCTCAAAAGATTTTATCTCTTCAAAGCTTAGATATAACTCTTTTATCGGGCTTCTTTCTATTGTCTTATCCAAATCAAAAGATACTACCTTTTTATATATCATTTCATAATACTTTCGAATAAAGGCTATTGAAATTTCAAGGGAAATGATATCCATTTTTTTCGAATGGTGCGAAAGCCTTAAAATCTCAGAAAAAAGTAGCAGCTTGAGAGATTGCGATTTTTTCCTCAATAAGCTATAATTTAAATATGAAAATACTTAAACAAGAGAAAAACGGCAATACCCAAATACTTGAAGTAGAAGTAGAATTTGATACTTTTAAAAAAGAGAGAGAACTTGTTATTGATAATTATGCCAAAGAGATGTCAATTCCCGGTTTTCGAAAGGGGAAAGCCCCAAAAAATATTATTGAAAAAAATCTGAATCCCGAAGCAATAAACGATAAAGCTGCCCAAAACATGATTTCCGATATTTATCCTGCCCTTATTAAAGAACACAACATTGATCCTGTCGACTATCCAAAAGTCGATATAATAAAACTCGAAGAAAACGAGCCTTTTTTATTTAAAATAGAAGTAGATGTCTATCCTGAAATAAATCTTGGCGAATATAAAGGAATTAAAATAAACAAAAAATCGACTGAAGTTACAGAAGAAGAAGTAACTTATGCTATAGGCAATATTCAAGATCGTATCTCTAAATTTGTAGACGTAAAAACCGAAAGCGCAACAACACAAAAGGGCAATAACCTTACACTCGAAATTGGGGCGCAGGTTGAAGGGATAGATGTTAAAAGCTGGCCAAGACAGGTTGAAAATTTCCCCCTTGGCAAAAACCTTATAAATGAAGAGTTTGATGCAAATATAGAAGGATTGAAAGCCGGTGAAGAAAAATCTTTCAAAATTAAATTCAATGAAACCTATCATATAAAAGAGGTCGCTTTAAAAGAGGTTGATTTTAATGTGAAGGTCAAAAAGATCCAACACAAAGAACTAATCCCTATTGACGATGAGTTCGCCAAAAAAGTTAGTGAGTTCGGAACTCTCGCAGAACTAAAAAAAGAGTTAAGAATCAACATGGAACAAGAAAAAAAAGACCAAGCTGAAGCTGATTTAAAAAATCAAATAATAGATGGAGTTTCCAAAAATGCAGAAGTCTTACTCCCCTCAAGTCTAATCAACATAGAAATAGATATAATGCTAGATGAATTGAAAGCATCTTTGTCCAGAAGCAATTTAACCCTGGAAAACTATTTGAAAAGCATTAGAAAGACGGAAGAAGAGTTGCGCAATGAATTGAAGATGCCGGCAACATCCCGGGCCAAAGGGAAAGTAGTATTAAAAAAAATTGCTCAAGTTGAAAACTTAGAGGTCACTCCATATGATTTCGACACCGAAATAGCCCTTATGGCACAGGGGAACGATATTCCTGCGGAAGAATATAAAAAATCACTTGGAGAAGGAACTATCAGATATGTAAACGATTATATATTGAGGCGAAAAGCTCTGGATTTTTTAATAAGCAACGCGAATATCAGCTAAAACTTGTAAGAATAAATAAGGAGGACTCAATATGAAAGAAATTTCCCAGTTAATTCCGATGGTCATCGAACAAACAAGCAGAGGAGAACGTTCTTTTGATATCTTTTCACGGTTATTAAAAGAAAGAATTATATTTATCGGCACCCCAATCGATGATGAAATTTCAAACCTTATAATCGCCCAGCTTTTATTTTTAGAAGCTGAAGATGCCGGCAAAGATATAAATGTTTATGTAAACTCACCAGGAGGGGTTGTAACAGCAGGGCTTGCCGTTTATGACACACTTCAGTACATAAAAAGCCCCATAACAACAATTTGCATAGGACAAGCAGCTAGCATGGCGGCCCTTCTTTTATGCGCGGGGAGCAAGGGGAAACGATATGCTCTGCCAAATTCCAGAATTATGATACATCAACCTCTCGGAGGCGCGCAAGGACAGGCAACAGATATAGAAATTCAAACACTGGAAATTTTAAGAATCAAAAAACTTTTGAATAATGTTCTTGTTACCCATACAGGTCAATCGTTAGAAAAAATAGAAAAAGACACCGACCGTGATTTTTATATGTCAGCAGAAGAAGCAAAAAAATATGGTATTATAGACCAAGTTATAACATCAATGAAAGATGCTTCTTCTGGCAATAAAAAATCAAAATAGATGACTTCAAACAAAAAATCAAATAAAGATAAAACTGAAAATACTTCAACATGGAAAGAGGAATTTCCATTAATTCCCATACGTAATATTGTTGTTTTTCCTCAAATGATAGTCCCTTTATTTATCGGTCGCAGCAAATCTATTAAAGCCCTTGAAGAAACGCTTAAAAGAGAAAAAGTCGTCGTATTTTCATCGCAAAAAAATGAAGAAGTAGAAGATCCTTCGTCTCAAGATCTTTGCACGATAGGAACACTTGGTGAAGTAGTACAACTGCTTGAGCTGCCTGACGGAACTATAAAAATATTAGTAGAAGGAATTTCAAGAATTAAAATAGAAAAATTTACACAAGAGTCACCCTACTACAAAGTTTTGGCCAGCAGAATTGCAGAACCGGAAGGGGTAACAACTGAAATCGAAGCGCTGATCAAAAACACAATAAAACTCTTTGAAAAATATGTAAAATTAAACAAACGAATTCCGCCTGAAACTTTAATGTCCATAATAAATGTGGATAAGCCTGGACGACTAGCAGATCTTATTGCTTCATACATAACCCTTAAAATAGACGAAAAACAGATGATCTTGGAATCTATTTCAGTGGAAAGCCGACTAAAAAAACTTTGCCAAATCATAGAAAAAGAGCTTGAAGTCCTGGAAGTTGAAAAAAACTTGCAAAGTAAAGTTAGAAAACAGATAGAAAAAGTTCAAAAAGAATATTATTTAAAAGAAAAATTAAAAGCCATAAAAGAAGAATTAGGAGAAGAGACGGAAGAAGGGTCGGAAGATTTTTCCTCCGGTCCGGAAATTGATGAATATAAAAAGAAAATCGCAAAAGCAAAACTTCCCGCGAACGTAAAAGAAAAAACAAAAAAAGAACTGGATCGCCTGGAAAAAATGACCCCCATGTCAGCCGAAGCAACGGTAATTAGGACATATCTTGATTGGTTAATAGATCTTCCCTGGAACAAAAAGAGTAAAAGCAAAATAGACATCCAAGAAGTAGAAGAAAAATTAAACAAAGATCATTATGGATTAAAAAAAGTTAAAGAGCGAATTGTAGAATATTTCGCAGTTCTCAAGCTGACAGGACAAATAGGAGGGTCAATCCTTTGTCTTGTTGGCCCCCCGGGAGTTGGAAAAACAAGTATCGCATCAAGCATCGCCGAAGCTATGGGAAGAAAGTTTGTCCATGTCTCTTTAGGCGGTATCCGCGATGAAGCAGAAATCAGAGGACATAGAAGAACCTATGTCGGAGCTCTTCCGGGAAGAATTATACAAAACATAAACAAAGGAAAAGTTGCAAATCCTGTCTTTCTTATGGACGAAGTGGATAAAATGGGAATGGACTTTAAAGGAGACCCTGCAGCAGCCCTCCTTGAAGTATTAGATCCCGCACAAAACAAGGAATTTGTCGACCATTATATAGATTTGCCGTTTGATTTATCAGATGTTTTCTTTATAACAACAGCCAACACAATAGAGCCAATCCCCCGCCCTCTTCATGACAGGATGGAAATTATTGAAATGTCAGGATACACAGAAGAAGAGAAACTGCATATCGCAAAAGAATATTTGCTGCCAAGAGAAATACAAAAACATGGATTAAAAGAGTTGCAGGCAAAAATAGAAGACAATGCTCTCCTTCAAATGATACAAAGTTATACCAGAGAAGCCGGAGTCCGCAATCTTGAAAGGACAATAGCAACAGTTCTGCGTAAAATAGCAACACAACTTATAAAAACAAAAGAAGAAGACAAAGTTTTTTTGGTTAATAAAGACAATCTAAGTTTTTACCTGGGAGCCCCAAAATATCATTATGGCCTTGCAGAAAAAGAAGACCAGATGGGGGTTACAACAGGACTCGCATGGACTGAAGTAGGAGGAGATACTCTCCCTATTGAAGTAACAACAATGAAAGGGAGAGGAACACTAACAATCACCGGACATTTGGGAGAGGTTATGCAAGAATCGGCCAAAGCAGCCATGAGTTATGTAAGATCAAAGTGTGATGAATTAGGAATTGATGAAAACTTCTATCGTAAGCTTGATCTTCATATACATGTTCCGGAAGGAGCCGTCCCAAAAGATGGGCCAAGCGCAGGAATTGCAATGGCAACAGCCCTCGTCTCCTCTTTGTGTGAAATACCGGCACGTAAAGATGTTGCAATGACGGGAGAAATAACGCTAAGGGGCAAAGTACTTGCAATCGGCGGACTAAAAGAAAAACTTCTCGCGGCTCGAAGGGCCGGCATCATAGAGGTAATTCTCCCCTATGAAAATGAAAAAGATTTGAAGGAAATAGAAGAAGAGCTGCCAAAAGACATGAAATTTACACTTGCCAAAGAAGCCGATGAAGTTTTAAGAAAGGCTTTAACCTTAGATCCTTTTACCTATAGAAGGCCAACCGAAGATCTTCCAAAAGAAGAAAAAACTCCCCCTTTTGACGACCAAATGTTTGCTTAAAATTGAATCTCTAAAGGAACCACTTCATCAATTTTTAGAAAAAGACAGGAATGAGATAAAGCGCCTCGCAAGGAACTGATAACCTCATCATCCAACAAATTAAAGCTTTGAAAAATATCCAATAGTTTGATTTTCATATTCAAAGATAAATCATTCTGCCTTAAAGCTTTTATTAAGGCTGGAGCCGCGCCCCGGCCTAAATGCCTGATTTTTTCTAAATATAAATCTGCGTTTTTAGGATCACTAAAAGCTTTTTGTAACATTATGTACGCTATAAGTTTGTCTTCGCCGCCTTTTTTTCTCCCTTTATTTTTCAAGCTTATTAGTGTCAACGCTATTTCAGAACCAAAAAGATTAACGCCAAAAACATTTCTATCCAACATTTGCTCCAATCTATCTATGGCTGCCGTATCATTAAGATGCCTCAACACACGAATAGCTTCAATCCTCAAAGGAAAAACCTCAAAATTATTTCCAGCATAGTCAAGTAAAACATGAACGGATTCTTCCCCTTTAAAACTCCTTAAGGCTTTTATATTAGACAACCTGAGATTTCTTGAACCATCACAAAACGGGCTCATGGTCCAAGTAGGCATGTTTTCCCTTAAAAACCTTATAGCATTTTCACGGCGCGCAATTAAAGTATTTTTACCATAAGAAACAAAAGTTACAGTTCTCACAAAGAATCTTGTTAACATATTAAAACACCTCTATATATTATAACACCATTTTCCTGTTATTTTTAGAACTATTCAACGATTTTATGCTAAAATAAATATAGTCATGGAATTTAAACAGACTCTTAATTTGCCAAAAACCGATCTTCCTATACGCGCAAACTCAAATGCTGCTCAAGAGGAGTTTTTGAAGTTCTGGACTGACAATGAAATCTATAAAAAACTTCTTGAGAAAAACAAAGAGAAGGAAAAATTTATTTTACATGACGGTCCACCTTACGCAAACGGGCATATTCACCTTGGCCATGCAATAAACAGAATATTAAAGGATATAGTCATTAAATATAAGTCGATGTCAGGATTTTATTCCCCCTTTATACCAGGTTGGGATTGTCACGGGCTTCCAATTGAAACCCAATTACTAAAAGAGCTTGGAGACAAAAAGCATGATATCGGAATTTTAGAATTCAGAAAAAGATGCCACGATTATGCCATGAATTTTGTCTATATACAAAGAGATGAATCGATAAAACTCGGACTTTTGGGAGATTGGTTCAACCCCTATCTGACCCTTGATCCTCCATATGAAGAAAAAATAATTGAAACTTTTGGTAAACTGTCAGATGAAGGATATATTTATAGAGGCTTAAAACCGATTCACTGGTGCCCAAATTGTGAAACAGCTCTTGCTGAAGCTGAACTCGAATATGAAGATGAAAAATCCCCGTCGATTTATGTTAAATTTAAAGTTAAAGACTCAAAATCGGTCAGTTTAAAAAATCCTGTTTTCTTTATAATATGGACAACAACCCCATGGACATTGCCCGCAAATGTTGCAATTGCAGCCCACCCTAAATATGAATATGCTTTTGTCCATGTAAACGATGAAATCTGGATAATAGCGGAAGGGCTTGTAACAGCTGTCATGGAAAAATTTGGCGTTTCAGATTATAAAATAATAGATAAAACAAAAGGAGAAAATCTCGAAGGAATTTCAACCGCACACCCCTTTCTTGAAAGAGATTCTATCCTGGTTCTTGATGAGTATGTCACGCTGGAACAAGGAACTGGACTTGTACATATTGCTCCAGGACACGGAATGGAAGATTATAAAGTAGGATTAAATTACAAACTTCCGATAATAATGCCAGTTGATGAAAAAGGATATTTTGATAACACTCTCCCCGATTTTATTTCCGGGAAAAACATCATAGAAGCAAACAAGATAATAGGCCAAAGGCTTGAAAGCGATGGAAATCTTCTTAAACTTGAATTTATAAAACATTCATATCCCCATTGCTGGAGATGTAAAAAACCTGTAATATTCCGTGCAACAGAACAGTGGTTTATCTCTGTAGAACACAACAATATGAGAGAAAAGGCGTTAAACGCTGTTGCAGAAACAAAATGGATCCCAAGCTGGGGTGAAAATAGGATTAGAGGAATGATAAATACCCGTCCCGACTGGTGCATCTCAAGACAACGCTCATGGGGAGTTCCAATTCCTGCTTTTTACTGCACAAAATGCAAAAAAGTTCATTTTGGGGGCAAATACAATAAAGCTGTCCAGGAATTGGTTAAAAAAGAAGGGACTGACGGTTGGTTTAAAAAAGAGGCAAAAGAGATCCTTCCACAAGGAATAAAATGTGAATGCGGCAATTCTGAATTTAGCAAAGAGACAGATATTCTCGATGTATGGTTTGAATCCGGCTCATCCCATGCCGCAGTTTTAGAAACAAGATTATCCTGGCCTGCAGACCTTTACCTTGAAGGATCGGACCAGCACAGAGGATGGTTTCAATCTTCCCTGTTAACATCTGTCGGAGTAAAAGGAAAAGCTCCGTTTAAATCTGTTTTGACACACGGCTTTACAATAGACGACAAAGGGAAAAAAATGAGTAAATCCCTGGGAAATGTCATAGATCCTCTTGATGTTATAAAAAAATATGGGGCTGATGTTTTGCGCCTTTGGGTCGCATCAACCGATTTTAGAAATGATATGGCTGCCTCCGATAAAATCTTAAAACAGGTACAAGATGCTTATCTAAAAATCAGGAACACCTGCAGGTTTTTGATAAGCAATTTATCGGATTTTGAAAAGCCATTAGCCTTAGATAATTTGGAAGAGATCGACAAATGGATATTAACAAAACTTAACGAATTGATAAAAAAAATCAATTCAGCCTATGAACAATATGAACTTCATATTGTTTATCATGCCTTATATGATTTTTGTGTAACAGACTTAAGCGCACATTATCTTGACATGTCAAAAGACAGGCTTTATTGCGATAAAAAAGATTCTAAGAATAGAAAATCCGCACAAACAGCAATTAATGAAATCTTGATAACATTGCTTAGATTGATGGCTCCGATTTTGAGCTTTACGGCAGAGGATATTTATAGATACTACAAGAAGTGTACAGTGGAAAGTGTACAGTGGAAAGTAGAAAGTGTTTTTTTGCTTGATTTGCCGAGGGATAAAAAAGAATTTGAAAATTTAGCGTCAAAAGAAGAGTGGGAAAAGCTTTTTGAAATACGAGAAAAGGTTTACAAGAAAATAGAAGAAGCTCGCAGTGAAAAAAAGATAGCCTCATCTGTTTCCGCGATGGTTTTAATTTTGGCAAAAGACAAGGAACTTAAACTTCTCTTATCATACAAAAAAACTTTGGAAATCTTTTTTATAGTATCAAAAGTAGAAATAAAAGAGGGAGATTTTGATGTTGCAATCTCCCCTGCCCCGGGAGAAAAATGCGAAAGATGCTGGCAAGTTAAAGAGAGTGTCGGGCAAAACAATGAACATGCCACTTTATGTGAAAGATGCGTTGAAACTGTAAAATTATTAAACTAATTTTATTGCATCCATCTCAATATATGAAAAAAAAATCTCTTGAAGAACGCCTTGAAAAATTCAATCAAATTGGCATTTATCCAGTTATAAGCCCGGATTTTTGCGCAGAAAAAGACCCTATTTTTATTTTGCAGGAGATATTAAAAGGTGGCGCAAAAATAGTTCAGCTTCGCGACAAAAAAAATCCAGAACAATATGTTTTGGAGTTTAGAAAACTGACAAACAAATATAATGCCCTGTTGATTATAAACGATTCTGTTGACATCGCGTTAAAATACAATGCTGATGGGGTCCATCTTGGCCAGGAAGATATGCCACTTATTGATGCAAGAAAAATAGCCCCTAATCTTCTTATCGGTGTTTCCACCCACAATTTAAAAGAAGCATTGTTTGCTCAGGAAAACGGAGCTTCTTATGTAAACATTGGGCCTATTTTCCCAACTAAAACAAAAGATAAACTTTCAGGTTTTTTGGGAGTTACAGCCATAAAAGAAATCTCCTCCCATTTAATAATCCCTTTTACCGTAATGGGAGGAATAAACAAAAATAATATTGATCAAATCTTAGAATCCGGAGCAAAAAAAATAGCTATGGTCACAGGAATAACCCACGCTTATGATATAAAAAAAACCGTCAAAACCTTGATAGAAAAAATCAAGCCTTAGACTATAATAGGGCTTCTATTCTGTCAATCTACTTAAAATACTCCCCCGTCTCTTTGCGCCAAAAGAGAAGATCGAGATGATCGAGCGGGATGCCGAGTTTTTCCGCAAACCGTCGCATTTTCTCTTCTATTTCAAAATAAACGTTTTGAGTTAAACTCTTTGGCATCTCTTTTATCACGCCAAGCAGTTTTAAGTTCTTTAAAATGTGCCGATCCAAGATTGCTATATGTTTTCCAAATCCGATATTCCTCAAAAAATGGCTTGCTTCTTTAAGCCCCATCCCCTTGACATTTTCAACCAGCCATTCTCTTGCTGCTTTTGTATTTTCAAATTCCTTAAGACTTGATTTGACATCAACTTTTCCGTTTTTTAAGAAAAGTTCTCTTGCCGCAACTACATACTTTGCTTTGTTATTGTGAAATCGGACTTTTCGTTGAAGCTCTTTTGCAATTTTCTTATCGTGAGGATTTTTCAGCAGATTTTTTGCCTTGAGATTTTCTATTGCCCCCCAACAGCTTTTTGCCTTTGATTGCGGGGTCAACAAACAAAAAACAAGCTCATAAAAAAGCTCGTCTTTGCCATTTTTATCAAAAATATTTTTAAACTCTTTTAACTTTGATTCAATCTTTTCTTTTTCTTTAAAATAAAGTTTTTTTATATTTTTTAACAATTTTTTTCTTGATGCCTCGACCCCTTGAAACCTTGACACCTTTTTAATAATTCTCCGCCAAAACCTCATAATACGCTTGCGGATGCGCGCAAGCAGGGCACATCTTCGGCGCTTCTGCCCCTTCATGCACATAACCGCAATTGCGGCAGCGCCATTTTACAACAGAATCTTTTTTGAAAACTTTCCCCTCTTTCACATTTTTAAGAAGTTTTCTGTATCTTTTTTCATGTTGTTCTTCAACTTCCGCTATTTCCGTAAATATTGTTGCTATATCATCAAACCCTTCTTCTTTTGCAATTTTT
>MEUA01000019.1 GCA_001771505.1 candidate division WOR-1 bacterium RIFOXYB2_FULL_36_35 | reverse complement strand
TTTTTGTTTTGCGACAATATATGGAGAGAATATACCCTTTTTTTGTTTATTTCACCCCCTTACTTCAATTTACACAACTATTTATACACCAACATACAATGTGAAATATTGGAACATTTTTTTCTATATGATATTATATATATACATCACATTTTCAAAAATAAAGGAGAACAGTTTTGTTTGACCCTAAGTTTTTTTCATTAATCGTATTTATAATTTCGTATTTATTGTTTGTTTTTTTGCCTAATTTTCGTATGCACACCGTGCTAACAGGAGCATTCCTTCTTATTATTACAGGGACCATTTTGCCGATTGAGGCGTTTTATTCAATAAATTGGAATGTTATGGGGATGTTTGTGGGAATGCTCATGGTTTCAGATGTTTTTATGCAGAGCAAGGCGCCGTCATATCTTGCGGAGATTATAGCAAACAAAGCCAAGAGCGTAAGTTGGGCAATGATTTTTCTATGTGTTTTGACTGGTTTTATATCAGTTTTTATTGAAAACGTTGCAACTATTCTTATCGTTGCGCCGATAGCCATTTCTCTTTCCAAAAAACTTAATTTTAATCCCATTAAGATGATGATAGCTATTGCAATTACAAGCAATCTTCATGGGATAGCTACATTGATTGGCGATCCTACGAGTATGCTTTTGGGTGGTTTTACCGGAATGACATTTAATGATTTTTTCTTTTTTATGGGACGTCCCGGCATATTTTGGGCAGTTCAAGCAAGCGCTTTGGCCTCATTTGTCTTTTTATATTTTATTTTCAGGAAACACAAAGAGAATGTCATTTTTTTATGTGAAGAAAAAGTAAAATCGTGGATGCCGACAATTATGTTGTGTTTATTGATAGTTCTTTTATCCCTTTCTTCTTTTTTGTTGTTTATTCCACAAGCTGGTACTTTGTGCTTGATATTTGGCTTGCTCTCTCTTTTTTGGGCAAAAATTGTTGATAATTCTCCTGTTTTTGAAGGAATAAAAAAACTTGATTGGGAAACGACTTTTTTCTTAATAGGGGTTTTTATTTTGGTCGGAGGGCTTACCTCGGCTGGTTGGATAACATCTTTAGCTGTTTTTTTGTCAAGTGTAATAGGGGATAACGCGCTTTTGGGCTATTTAACGATAGTTATAAGCTCTGTTTTTTTATCGGCTTTTGTTGAGAATGTTCCCTATTTTCTTGCAATGTTGCCTGTTGTTACTTCTTTGTCTGAAAATATGACAGTAAATCCTTACCTTTTCTTTTTTGGGCTATTATTGGGGGCAAGTATTGGAGGGAACGTTACGCCTATAGGAGCATCTGCTAATATAGCGGCCTGTGGATTGCTAAAAAAAGAGGGGAGACAGGTCTCTTTTCTTGAGTTTGTTAAAATTGGTTTGCCGTTTACTTTAATAGCAACTACTGTTTCTGCTTTGTTTGTATGGATTATTTGGAGATAAAACGTCCCCGAGAGGAATCGAACCTCCAGCCTACAGATTAGAAATCTGTTGCTCTATCCGGTTGAGCTACGGGGACAGCTAAGTAATGTGTGTGAGTGTGAGTAATTAGTATTTAGCAAAAAACCTAAAGGAACTCAAAATCACTTATTTAATGATACCATAAGATTTATAAAATCCCAATAATCTCCAAAGTAAGATGTCAATTTGCAATATTGCCATATTTTTTGTAGAATTATTAACTCAGGTGGTTTTATATGCCAAGAAAAAAGATTAAAAAAACTTTAATTAAAAATAGAAGAAGGACTGTTAGGAAATCTACTAAATTATCCAGAAAAAGAGAAAAAAATTCTCCTTTGGGGTCCGTGACCCATTATTTTGACAAGATAAATGTTGCTGTTGTAAAGCTTTTTGCGCCATTGAAAGTAGGAGATTATGTCGAATTTAGAAAAGGCGAGGAGCATTTTAATCAGATTATAGAATCTATGCAAGTTGACCACAAAAACATTCTTGCTGCGCGTGTAAAATCAGAAGTTGGATTAAAAGTGATAAAAGAGGTTAAAGAAGGCTGGGAGATGCGTAAATTACACCAGCCGACTTTACTTGAAATTCCCAAAAAGGAAGAGCCCCCTAAAAAAGAGATTGAACCTTTGGTCTGTTTTTCTGATAAGAGCCGCGAGCCTGTTATGATAATTAAACGTCGTATTTCCATTGAAAATCCAATAGCTTCCAAAGCATTAGAGTCCAGGCCTAAGAGTCCATTTATAGTTAAGGATTTGAAAAAAGATAATAATTCAGTCTCTCAAAGGGATTCTTCGCAAAATCAACTCGCGCAAACCCCACCTGTTATTAATAAGCCAAAGAAAAAAGGGTATGGCGAGGTTAAATTTCTTAAGTTTTAAAAGGAAAAGATCTTATATTGCAATTCTGAGTAGAAGAACAAATCCGAAAATTAGAAAAACCGCGCTACTTATTATTTTTATTGTTTTTTGTGGCAATAAATTCTTTAGATAATATCCCAAAAATATTGAGATTGTGTTTACTGAAATCATTGCCAATGTTGAGCCTAACCATACTTGCAGGGGAGAGTCGTATTTTGCGGCTAACGTAAAAGCCATAACCTCTGTTTTGTCTCCCAGCTCTGCCAGAAAAAAGGTCGTAAAAACAATCAAAAAAATTTTCTTAGCATCGTTGCTGTGGATTTTTTCTTCTTTTTCTTTTTCAAAAAAAGAATTTATTCCAAAAAAGATAAATATTATCCCAGAAAAAAAATTTATATATACCATAGGGATGACATTGCCAATTAGACTTCCAAAAAAAACAGCTATACCCATAAGTATAATTGTTGCCGATAAAATTCCCGCAAAAATATAAGTTTTTTTATATTTTGTTGAAAGGCCTATTGTTAAAAATTGTGTTTTGTCTCCAAGTTCCGCAAGAAAGACAAAAAAGAGCGATACTAACGCGGGGGAGATATTCACCCCGATTAGGAAGTCGGGGTTCATTTATTGCCACCGAATTTTAATATTTTTCTGAGTTTTTTTAAGGCGTCAGATCTATGGCTTATAATATTTTTAGAATGCGGAGAGATTTCCGAAAAGGTTTTTTTGTAACCTCTTGGGATAAAAACAGGGTCATATCCAAACCCGTGTTCTCCTTTCATTTCATAGCTGATCCTTCCAAAGACTTTTCCGACGACAACTTTTTCTTCTCCGTTAGGGTAGGCAATCGCCATAGCGCACACAAAATGGGCATGACGGTTTTTATGTTGTTTCATGGCTTTTAGTAGTTTGCCGCAGAGATTTTTTGTTGTTGGAGGGGATGCGTATCTTGCGGACATAATCCCTGGGTTGCCATTTAAGGCATTTACCACAAGCCCTGAATCATCTGCAATTCCGATCTTTTTAAATTTTCTGGCAGCTGCACGGGCTTTTTTTAACGCGTTTTCTTCGAATATTTTTCCATCTTCTAAAACTTTTATATTCTTACCAATAATATTAAGTTTTGTCTGCCCGTCAGCAGTCTGTAGTAAGTCAAATATCTTTTTAATCTCTTCCAATTTATGCTTATTAGTCGTAGCGACTATGATATCCATTTGAGCGCTTTTTGCCCTATATCTGTTCGATAGTGCATCTTGTCAAAACTTATCAGTTTGACCGCTTTATATGTGTGATCAATAGCCTCTTTAATATCTTTTCCAAGTCCTACAACATTTAAAACTCTACCCCCGTTTGTTAGATAAGAGGCACAAGATTTTGTGTCGCAATCATCTAATTTTGTTCCGGCATGAAAAATTATAATATCATCTAATTCTCTTGCTTTGTCCAATCCATTAATCTTTAATCCCTTTTTGTAAGAGCTGGGGTACCCTCCTGATGCTAGGACTACACAGACAACCGGTCGTGGATCCCACTGCAAAGAGATGGAGGCCAAATCTTCATCGAGAATTTTTCCTATTATGTCTATCAGGTCATTTTTCATCCGCGGTATAATACATTGTGCTTCAGGATCTCCGAAACGGCAATTATATTCTAAAACTTTCGGACCGTCTTTTGTGACCATAACTCCCACATAGAGTATGCCACTGTATTTACATCCTTCTGTTTTCATTGCGTGGATTGTAGGTTTTAAGATTTTTGAATCAATTTGTTTTAATAGCTCATCTGTTACAACGGGGGCGGGGGAGTATGCTCCCATGCCCCCGGTGTTTAATCCTTCATCATTATCAAAAATACGCTTATGATCTTGAGATGATGCCATAGGAATGATTGTCTCTCCGTCCGTAAAACATAAAATAGATGCCTCTTCACCCGTAAGAAATTCTTCAATAAGTATCTCTTTGCCTGCTTCTCCGAATTCTTTTTTGCACATTATATTTTCAATGACAATTTCCGCTTCTTCTTTTGTTTTACAGATTATTACCCCTTTTCCCGCGGCCAGCCCGTCTGCCTTAATAACACAAGGGAGTTCAATTTTATTAAAAAACTTCTTTGCTTCTATGGGGTTTGTAAATGCTAGGAAGTCGGCGGTAGGGATTTTGTATTTTTTCATAAGGTTTTTAGAAAAGACTTTACTCCCTTCTAGCTGGGCTGCGGATTTGGAGGGTCCAAATATTTTTAATCCTGATTTTTTAAATTCATCAGTTATTCCAAGTACCAGCGGGACTTCAGGGCCTACTATTGTAAAGTCTATTTTATTTTTTAGTGCGAAGTTTTTTAGTCCTTCTATATTATTTGCGCTTATATCTATGTTTGTTGCTATTTGAGCTGTGCCTGCGTTTCCCGGCGCGCAGAAAATTTCTGTGACTTTTGAACTTTGGGCGATTTTCCATGCCAGCGCATGCTCTCTCCCACCCGAACCTATTATTAAAATTTTCATGGTTATATGAATATTACTATAATATTTGTTGGTTTTGAAGAGACAATTCTAACAATTCTTTTTTGTCAGAAGAATAATCGGGGGACTGTTGCGTAATGACAGTTTTTGCGATTTGTCATCCCCGCGAAAGCGGAGATCCATCTTGTTTTCTGAAAAATAGATTCCCGTTTTCACGGGAATGACCATTTCGCAACAGTCCCATCGGGGTAAATTTAGTGATTAGGTTGATTGTTGCGCTAATATCTTCCGTTCTAAATTATATAATTCTTGGTTTTGTGAATATCTTTCTCTCAATGCGGCAATTAATTCTATTAATTTGCACTCTTTGATAGCTCCTTTAACAATATTTGATGTGATAGTTTCTCCGCTACCGGAATAAACATTTATTGATGCTATATTTATACCTACTCCCGCTGCTTCCAGTCTTAAATCTTCCACAGAAAACATTCCAGATATAATGGCTACTGTTTCTCTTTGAAGTTGAGGAGAAAGGCTAATTGGTCTTCTTCTATTAACATCATTTGAGCTTCTATCTGTTGAGTTTAATTCTGATTCAATGACAGGGGCTCTTTCTATTGCATTGGCTAAAAGAGCCTCAAGTCTTTCTTCTTTTATTGCGGCCTTTATTATGTTTAATGCATATAGTTCTTCATTTCCGCTTTGGGCAATTCCTGGTGTGTATAGACCGGCATCAGAGGCTATTAATTCAAGATCTGATGGAGATAAATATTTAGCTAAAAGATTTGCCATTGTTGGTATTGGTGAGGTTCTCGTATTTTCTTCCCTTTGCGGCGGTGGCTGAACAATTTGTGGGGCTGGGATAAGTTCTTTTGCAAGCTTTGTTATTTTGGCACGATCATCTTTATCTGCTAGGCTGACAAGTATGGCCATAAATTGATCTGTTTTCATGATCGCCTTTAATCGAGTAAGGGGAACAGGAAATCCAAATGCCTGTAGCTTTTTTGCTGTTTCGTCATCGTTTGCCCCCCGATTTTCTAGGCAAGCAAGTAGTAATTGAGCGGCGGTATAAGGCCTATTAACTACAGTTGTTAAATTAAAAGATATTACTTTACTATTAATCATTCTCACTATTTATTTTTCGAAGATAAAATTGAATAATTTCAGGTTGTTTGACCAATCGAAAAAGATGGATATCATCTCCCCTGAAATTTCAATAACCTTTATTCGAACATCTTATGAAATGATATATAAAAAGGTAGTATCTTTTGATTTGGATAAGACAATAGAAAGAAGACCGATAAAAGAGTTATATCTAAGCTTTGAAAAGATAAAATCTTCCGGAGATACGACGTTAACAGAGGAATTTATCGTAGATGTTATAGCCTATGGATTTCCTTTTACAAAGAATATGCTGCACAGAGCAATGGTTGATCCTGGTAAGCTTGCCGCTTTTGGTTGTTTTTTGAAAGATTTATCGAGTTTAGCAAAACAAATTGGAATTAAAATGGTTAGATTGGCGCCTGGAAAATTTATTTATCAGCGATTAAATGATACTGACTTTGCAGGATGCGAGTTAGCTGAAACGCCGTTTACTAATGGACAATTTAAAAAATTGCTTGAATTAGAGCCTGAAAAAGTAGCAAAAATTATTAATAATCCTCAAGATCGATTGGCCAAATCGCTTGCAATTTCTATTGAAAAGACTGATGAGGGCAAGGCCAATTCTCCTATGGTATTTCTTAGTCATACAGAGGCAACAGCATTAGCTTCCCTGTTAGGATTAAGACTTCCAACAGAGAAAGAGTGGGAGAGAGCTGCTGCTGGTACGGATGGGAAAAAATATCCAGATAATATAATGCCCATTGATGATAACGACAACAGAATTGTCGCGGTCATAGGTTCGGGCGGTGGAACAAGCGATGTGACTAAATTACGAAAGACAGGAGAAGGATTCTTAGGGTTAATAGGAACTGTTTGGCAATGGATGAGCGACTATCATAGCCAAACATATCAACTATTTAAATTTTATCAGCGAGGCGGTTCATGGCACGACGACAATGAAGGTTACTTGCGGAGTAATTATCATTGCTTCGATAATGCCGATGGTCGGAGCAATAGTGTCGGCGTTCGCTTTGCCAAGGACTTGCCCACTTAAACCTTGCATTTTTTACCCTTTTACCCTTTTACCCTTTTGTCAAATTACCCCTTGACAAAATTTTATGATGTTGTAAAATTATTACACGTATTAAGTTTGATTAAGGTCCAAGCTTATTCGTAGTTTGTAACATTAAAAATCTCTACGCCAAATTTTTGTAGCAGATGATTTTGGTGAGGGGGTTTTTTCGTGCTTTTTGACCTTGAAAAATTTTTAAAAAATGAGAGAAATAATTACTTTAGAGTGCAAAGAGTGTAAAAATAGAAATTATACGACGACTAAAAATAAGCGTAATGATAGTGGTCGTATAGAAATGATGAAGTTTTGTAAATTTTGCCGTAAACATACGGACCATAAAGAGACTAAATAATATTTATTCTCTTTTTGGAGGCGAGTAGCTCAATTGGTAGAGCACCGGTCTCCAAAACCGGCGGTTGCAGGTTCAAGTCCTGTCTCGCCTGTGTAGCTGATGGCTGATAGCTTGTAGCTTATGGCTGGTGGTAATGGTAAAAGATTTGTAAAAATGAGTGAGAATAATAAAAAAAAGAATGTTGTTGATGTTGTTAAGTCTTATATAAAAGAGACTCAGGCGGAGGCAAAAAAGGTTTCTTGGCCCAGTAGGCAGTATGTGTTTACTGCTACATTAATAATAATAGTAATGGTTTTAGTTTTGTCTTTTGTGCTTTCTTTTTTGGATTATGGGTTGACGAATGCTATTTTATTTTTAACGAGGATACGTTTATAAAGATGGAATTTGATAACTTAGAGAATAAAGAGATGAAAGATCAGATGGCTGAGAGTACTTCAGAAAATGATATAAGTGGGGAGCACAAGGAAGTTGTTGGAGAGGAGCTTACGGCTGAGTCTATGACTGATGAAGGTGAGGGGGTTAAGGATGTTATTGTTGGGGAGGAAGCGGCTGCCAATAAAAGGTGGTATGTTGTTCAAACTTATTCAGGGCAAGAAGACAAGGTAAAGCAAGCTATTGAAAAAAATATAGATCGTTTGGGATTAAGAGAGAGAGTTTTTCAGATTTTGATTCCGGAAGAAGATATTGTCGAGTTAAGAGGAAAGAAGAGGATAGAAAAGAAGAAAAAGATGTTTCCCGGTTATATTTTCCTCGAGATGATTTTAACTGACGAAACCTGGCATGAGATAAGGCAGACCCCCGGAGTTGCTAGATTCATTGGGACCAAAATAAAGCCCACGCCTGTTATAGACAGGGAGATGCAAAGAGTTTTAAAGCAGATTGGGGTTAAGGCAGAAAGACTTGAGGTTGCTTTTGAGAAGGGTGAGGTTATAAGAATTGTTAGCGGACCGTTTAGAGGATATACCGGATCTATCGACGAGATAAATGTTGACCGTGAAAAATTGAAAGTTTTAATTAATATTTTTGGTAGAGACACACCTGTTGAGGTTAATTTTGAACATGCGGAAAAGGTTGTATGACAAAAATATTAATTAAAAGAATAGAAAAAAGTATATATATAATAAAGAAGGGTTTAAAAGTAAATGGCTGAGCAGTCTAAAAAAGGTAAAAAGAAAAAAGAGGTATTAACGAAAATAAAATTACAGATACCTGCAGGAAAAGCCAATCCCGCCCCTCCTATTGGTCCTGCTCTTGGACAACATGGTATTAACATTATGGAGTTTTGTAAGGCTTATAATGCCAAGACCTCTGATAAGGGCGATACTGTTATTCCTGTAGAGATAACAGTATATAAAGATCGTTCTTTTGATTTTATTTTAAAGACTCCACCAGCAGCAACTCTTATTAAAAAGGCTGCCGGCATTGACAAAGCTTCTGCCGAGCCTAATAGAAATAAAATCGGGAAAATATCTAAAGAAGATCTTAAGAAAATTGCGGAAATTAAAATGGAAGACTTAAATGCCAGTAAACTTGATGCTGCTATGAAGATAATTGAGGGGACAGCGCGTTCCATGGGAGTAACAGTTGAGTAAAAAGTATAACGAAAAAAAGAAAATAATAGACCCGTTAAAAAAATATGAGATAGATGAAGGGCTCAGCTTGGTCAAAGAGACAGCTTGGGCTAAATTTCCTGAATCTGTTGATTTGGCTGTTAAGTTAAATCTATCTTCGAAGAAGCCTGAGTCAGTGAGAGGGTTGGTCTCCTTGCCTCACGGAAGTGGAAAAACTAAGCGAATTGCTGTTATTACTTCTTCAGACAGAGTGGAAGAAGCTAAAAACAACGGAGCAGATGTTGCTGGTTCTCAAGACTTGGTAGATCAAATACAAAAAGGTTTTCTTGATTTTGATGTTTTATTGGCAACTCCAGATATGATGCCATCAGTTGGAAAACTGGGTAAAATTCTTGGGACAAAGGGTTTAATGCCTAATCCAAAATCCGGCACTGTCAGTCAAGATCTAAAGGCAATAAAAGCTTTTAAAACTGGCAATATGGAGTTTAGAATGGATAAAACCGGAGTAATTCATTTGTCTATAGGTAAGGTTGATTTTAGCGCGGAAAAAATAAAAGATAATTTATTGGTTGCTATTGAGGCCATAAAAAAAAGCAAGCCTTCTTCAGTGAAAGGTGAATATTTTGGTTCTGTTTCTATTTCTTCAACAATGGGGCCAGGAATAAAGCTTAATATTAGAGCTATGGAGACAACGTAATGACAGTTAGGACAAAACATTTAAAACAACAAAAAGTTGAAAAAGTTAGTGATATAAAAGAAAGAATAGCGTCTTCAAATGTAATTATCTTGACTGACTATCAGGGGATGACAGTTAAACAGCTTACAGAACTCAGAAAAAAATTGTATCAGAACGACGCAGAATTTACAGTGGTAAAGAACCGTTATTTTATAAAAGCTTTGCCTGAAAAATTAAGTTCTTTGGAGGCGAAACTTAAAGGGACTATTGCCACTTTGTTTGGCTCAAAAGATCTTATTTCTCCGGTAAAGACCTTAATGGATTTTATAGGTGAAAACGAAAAGCCTAAAATTATTGCTGGTGTTGTTGAGGATGAAATTTGCGATGACAATAAAATCAAAACCCTTTCAAAATTACCTGGGAAAAAGGAACTTCTATCAAAAGTTGTTGGAGGCTTAAAATCCCCGCTTTATAATGTTGTTTCTGTTATGCAAGGCCCGATTCGCAAACTAGTTTATGCTATGGATGATTTAAGAAAGAAAAAATCTGAAGGAGGTGAGAAATAATGTCAAAGGTAGAGGAAGTTATAAGCCTGGTGGAAGGTTTGACTGTTTTGGAATTGTCGGATTTAGTTAAGCAGATGGAAGATAAATTTGGGGTTACTGCTGCTGCTCCTGTTGCTGTTGCTGCCGCTCAGGGCGCTGGCGCAGCTTACGAAGCTGAGGTAAAAGATGAATTCGATGTGATTTTAACTTCAGCTGGAGATAAAAAAATTCAAGTTTTAAAGGTTGTCCGTGAGGTTACAGGACTTGGATTAAAAGAAGCGAAGGAATTGGTTGATTCTGCGCCAAAGCCCGTAAAGGAAGCTCTTAAAAAGGAAGAAGCCGAGGAAATTAAGAAAAAGCTCGAAGCAGAAGGAGCAAAGGTAGAGATTAAGTGAAAAGGGAAAGCTTATTTAAAGATATAAAAGTAAAAATTCCACAGCCTCCAGATCTTTTGGAAGTGCAAAAGAATTCTTTTGCATGGTTTATGAATGAAGGATTGAGTGATGAATTGCGTACCATATCACCGATTAAAAGTTATGATGGGACTTTGGAATTATACTTTACGGGTAAAGTAATTGTTGAAAAGCCAAAATATACTGAGCAGGAATGTTTAGTCCGTGAAGTTACTTTTTGTGCTCCTTTAAAGGTGGAGGTAAAGCTTGTAAATCGCCAGACCAAAGAGGTAAAAGTTCAAGAAGTTTTTATTGGCGACCTTCCGCTGATGACCGAAAGAGCTACTTTTATCATTAATGGCGCTGAGCGAGTTATAATTTCTCAGCTTACCAGATCTCCAGGAGTTTATTTTAAATCAAGCAAACGGATTGAGAAAGTGGGTCGTCATTTGTATTACGCTACAATCATTCCGGATAGAGGATCTTGGCTTGAAATTGAAACCGATGCACACCTTGCTGTTTTTGCTAGAATAAATAAAACGAGAAAAATAGGAGTTATTACGCTTCTTTGTGCTATCGGCGCTTCTGAAAAAGAAATTTTAACTGCTTTGGCTGAAGGTGAATTTAGAAATCGAACTTTAAAAGAGAGTCCGATTATTTCCGAAGAAGAAGCGCTCATAGAAATTTATAAAAAACTTCGTCCAGGCGACCCTGTTACATTTGATGGCGCTAAAAATTACTTGCACAATCTTTTCTTTAATCCTAAACGTTATGATTTGAGTGTTGTTGGAAGGCATAAGATGAACATAAAACTTGATCTTAACGTAGAAGAGGAAATAACAGTATTAACTAAAAAAGATATTCTTGGAATAATAAAATATCTTGTTCAGCTTCATATGGGCGAGGGTTTGACTGATGATATCGATCACCTTGGAAATCGTCGTGTTCGTAGCGTAGGAGAGTTATTGCAGAGACAGTTTAGGATAGGTTTTACTAGGGTAGAGCGTTTAATTAAAGAGCAAATGACTATAAAAGGACCGTCTGCGACTCCTCAAGCGTTGATAAATGTAAGACCTTTATCTGCAGTAATAAAAGAATTTTTTGGTTCTTCTCAGTTATCACAATTTATGGATCAAACAAATCCATTGGCAGAACTTACGCATAAAAGAAGGTTGTCGGCATTGGGTCCAGGAGGATTAACTCGTGAACGAGCTGGTTTTGAAGTTCGTGATATTCATCCTAGCCATTATGGCAGGGTTTGTCCTATAGAAACACCTGAAGGACCAAATGCAGGTCTTATTGGTTCTCTTTCTACTCATGCGAAAGTGAACAAATATGGCTTTATAGAAACACCTTACTTTAAAGTTACAGATGGCGTTGTTTCCGGTAGGATAGAATATTTAACCGCAGATGTCGAAGATTTATATCATATTGCTTCGTGTGATGTTAGACTTGATTCTTCTAAAAAGATAAAAGAGAGTCAGGTCCCTGTAAGATATAAAAGAGAATTTATTTTTGCTGCTTCGAAAGAGGTTGATTATGTTGGGGTTGCTCCTTCGCAAATAGTTGGCGTATCAACCGCAATGATCCCTTTTGTTGAGCATGATGATGCAAACCGAGCTATGATGGGTGCTAACATGCAACGTCAATCAGTCCCTTTGCTTTGTCCCGAATCTCCGGTTGTGGGGACTGGGCTTGAAAAGAAAGTTGCAGATGACTCTTGTTCTGTTGTTAAGGCCAAGCATGCCGGCCGTGTAACAAGTGTTACGGCGGAAAAAATTGTATTAACTACCACTACTGACAAAAAAGAGGTTTACGACCTTATTAAATTTGCCAGAAGCAACCAAAATACTTTAATTCATCAAAGGCCGACTGTAAAACTTGGAGACATTGTATCGGTAGGGGACTTACTTGCTGACGGTTCAGCAACCCAGGGAGGGGAATTAGCTTTAGGTAAAAATATCTTAGTGGCGTTTATGCCTTGGGAAGGCTATAACTACGAAGATGCTATTTTGATTTCTGAAAAACTTGTTCGTGAGGATGTTTTTACTACTATTCATATTGAGAGATTGGAAGTTGAAGTTCGTTCTACTAAGCTTGGAATGGAGGAAGTAACCAGAGAAATTCCAAACGTTGGGGAAGAAGCGCTTAAAAATCTTGACGATAGAGGGATTATTAAAGTTGGCACAGAAGTTTTGTCGGGTCATATCTTGGTAGGAAAAGTGACGCCTAAGGGTGAAACCGAGCTTCCAGCCGAAGAAAAATTATTAAGGGCTATTTTTGGAGATAAGGCTCGTGATATGAGAGATACTTCTCTTCGAGTTCCTCCTGGCGAAGGCGGAAAAGTTATTAATGTACGCGTGTTTTCGAGAGAAAGTGGGGATGAGTTAAGCCCAGGGGTTCATGAATTAATAAGAGTATATGTTGCTCAAATAAGAAAGGTTTCTATTGGAGACAAACTGGCCGGAAGGCATGGGAATAAAGGTGTTGTGGCAAAGATTCTTAAAGAAGAAGATATGCCATATTTGCCGAATGGGCTTCCTGTGGATATAGTATTAAATCCTTTAGGGGTTCCTTCTCGTATGAATATTGGTCAGATTTTTGAACTTTTGTTGGGCTTTGCTGCTGATCATTTTAAAAAGAAATATGAAGTTACACCTTTTGATGAAATATATGAGGAATCAGCATCAAAAAAGAAGATAGAAGAACTTTTGCAGGAAGTTAAAAATGATCTTCCTTGGTATGATACTACCGGAAAAGTGGAATTAAGAGATGGCAGGAGTGGAGAGCCTTTCGAAAGAAAAGTTGCAGTTGGAAAGATGTATCTTATGAAACTTATACATCTTGTGGATGACAAAATGCATGCAAGGTCTACGGGTCCTTATTCTTTGATTACACAACAGCCATTGGGAGGAAAAGCCCAATTTGGAGGACAAAGATTTGGAGAGATGGAGGTTTGGGCGTTAGAAGCATATGGGGCAGCTCATACCCTTCAAGAACTTTTGACTGTTAAATCAGATGATGTTGTCGGGCGTTCCAGAATTTATGAATCTATAATTAAGGGGAAACCTATGGGGAAACCTGGAACTCCAGAATCTTTTAAAGTTTTAATAAAGGAATTAAGAAGTCTTGGTTTGGATGTAAAGACTTTGGATAAAGATTTAAAAGAGGTAAACATTGAAGAGGATAGCAAAGCTAAAAAGCAAGTTCCTCGAAGGAAAAAAAGGTGATTTAATGGCGCTTTTGTCAAATAACACTAAAGAAGGGGTTGAATTTGAGGCTATTCAAATAGGTTTGGCATCGCCTGAACGTATTCTTGAATGGTCTTTTGGTGAAGTAGAAAAACCAGAGACAATTAACTACCGTACTTTTAAACCTGAACGTAAAGGATTGTTCTGTGAAATGATTTTTGGTCCTGTTAAAGACTGGGAATGTCATTGCGGAAAATATAAAAGAGTTCGTTATCGTGGTATATTTTGTGAACGTTGTGGCGTTGAAGTTACAACGTCTCGAGTTCGTCGTGAGCGAATGGGGCATATTAAACTTGCTGTTCCCGTTGCCCATATTTGGTTTTTGAGATCTGTTCCAGGGTATATGGGGCTTCTTTTGGATATAACAGGAAGAGAGTTGGAAGAAGTTATTTATTATGATTCCTATATAGTTATAGAAGTTTCAGGAAGTTGTAAGTTTAAAGTTGGAAAAATTTTGCGCGAAGCTGAATACATCGAAGCATGCGAAAAACATGAAGATGATTTTAAGGCGGAGACCGGAGCAAAAGCAATACGTGAACTGTTATCTAGAATAGATCTTAGCGCATTGGCGTCTAGGTTAAATAAAGAATTTAAAAATTCAGAAGGTCAGAGGAGATTAAAAGCAATAAAAAGATTGAGGGTGGTTGAGGCTTTTTTAAATTCAAAAAATCGCCCTGAGTGGATGATAATGGAGTATTTGCCTGTTATTCCTCCTGATTTAAGGCCGATGGTTCAACTTGAAGGGGGAAGATTTGCAACTTCTGATCTTAATGATCTTTATCGTAGGGTTTTAAATCGTAATAATCGTTTAAAGAAAATGATTAACATGGGCGCTCCGGATATGATCATTCGTAATGAAAAAAGAATGTTGCAGGAGGCTGTCGATGTTTTAATTGATAACGGGAGAAGGAAACGTTCTGTTGTTGGTTCTACTGGCAGACCGCTTCGTTCTTTGACTGATATTATTGAAGGAAAGCAAGGAAGATTTCGTCAAAATCTTTTAGGAAAAAGGGCCGATTATTCAGGCCGGTCTGTTATTGTTGTTGGGCCGCATCTTAAAATACATCAATGTGGTCTTCCAAAAAGAATGGCTTTGGAATTGTTTAAACCTTTTGTTATTCGTAAGCTTGTGGAAAGAAGTTTTGCTCAAAATGTTAAATCTGCGAAACGAATGATAGAAAAAGAAGATGTTATAGTGTGGGATATTCTTGAAGAGGTAATTAAGGGACATCCTGTTTTATTGAATCGCGCCCCAACTCTTCACCGTTTAGGCATTCAAGCTTTTGAGCCGATTTTGGTTGAAGGAAAAGCCATTCAGCTCCATCCTTTAGTATGTCCTGCATTTAATGCGGATTTTGACGGAGACCAGATGGCTGTTCACGTCCCTCTTCTTACTGAGGCTCAGGTTGAGTCTAGGTTGCTTATGCTTTCTTCTAACAATGTTTTATCTCCTGCTTCAGGCAGACCAATAATTACTCCTACCCAGGATATGGTGCTAGGAACTTATTATATGACCTATTTGGATGAAAAACAAAAGTTTGGAGCTGGGCGTATTTTCTCTAATGAATGGGAAGCTATGATTGCGCATGATCTTGATCAGCTACACCTTCACAGCAAAGTTAAGGTTCGCCTTGAAGGACAAATTATTGAAACTACAGTCGGCCGTATTAAGTTTAATTTCACAATTAAAAAGGCTATAACCCAAAGAGTTTCTCCTGATGAAAAGATAAAATATCTCAATTTTGTAGTAAATAAAAAAGAGCTGGAAAAACTTATATTGGAGTGTTATACCCGGTTTGGAGCTGTGGTTGCATCTCATGTTGCAGATGAAATAAAGCGTTTAGGGTTTAAATATGCAACAATTGCCGGAGTTTCTATTTCCATTGCGGATCTTAAAGTTCCGGAAGAGAAAAAGAAGATAATAGAAAAAGCTAAAGCTGAGGTGGCGGAGCTTGAGCGTTTAGTTAAAGAAGAGACATTATCTCAAAATGAAAAATTTATTCGTTCTCTTGACATATGGAGCAATGTTACGGAAGAAGTGACAAATGCAATGTTAAAAGGTTTGGATGAGTTGAATTCTGTTTATATGATGGCTTTTTCTGGCGCTCGTGGAAACGTCCAACAGGTAAGGCAGCTTGCAGGAATACGCGGTCTTATGGCAGATCCTTCAGGAAATATTATTCCCATACCTATTCTTACAAACTTTGAAGAGGGTTTGAGTGTTACAGAATATTTTATCTCTTCTTACGGTGCAAGAAAAGGTATAGTGGATACAGCTCTACGTACAGCTGATTCTGGTTATCTTACTCGCAGGCTTGTTGATGTAAGCCAAGATGTAATGATTACAGAGGAGGATTGTGGCACTGATGAAGGGCTTGTTTTGTCTTCTGTCCGTGAAGGGTTTGAGGAAATACTACCTTTATCTCAACGTCTTATTGGGCGTTATCCTATCAAAAATGTTGTTGATCCTATAAGTGGTAAAGTTTTGGTTAAGGCTGGCGTTGAAATTGGTGAAGATCTGGCTGACGTTTTGCGGGAAGCTGGAATTGAAAAAGTTGCGGTGAGATCTTCATTGACATGTAAGGCAAGCAGGGGCTTGTGTCGTGTCTGTTATGGTAAAGATCTTTCAACCGGTAATGTTGTAAATATTGGGGAAGCTGTAGGCACTATAGCGGCTCAAAGTATTGGAGAGCCTGGAACTCAGCTTACCATGAGAACCTTTCATATTGGTGGAGTTGCTTTGCATAAAGCCAGTAAAACTTTAATAAAATGTAAGCATGGAGGGATTGTTACTTTTGGTGAAGGGATTGAAATGAAGGAAGTTGAAGATGATCTGGGGAATAGGGTGAAGATGATTACGCGTAGCGGTCATATTATCCTTAAAATAGGAGACAAGAAAGAATCCTACTTACTGCCGGGTGGAGCATATTTAAAAGTTAAACTAAAAGATCATGTTAGTGCGGGCGAAGTCTTGGCTGAATATGATCCTACTTATGAATTTGTTATCTCTTCTGCGCCGGGCAAAGTTAAATATATAGGAATAGATGTTTTATCGAGAAAAAAACGGGTTGGCGCCAGAGTAATCTCTGAAATAATTTCAAAAAAAGATGGAGAAATTTTTGTTTATAATCCTAAAATTGAAAAAGATTATAGTGTTCCTTCTGATTCAAAAATCTTGGTTAAAGTTGGGGACAATGTTATGGCAGGGGATGAAATAGCATCCTCTATTACTTCTAAAACTTCCGGAAAAGTTATTAAAGTAGATGCGAAAACAATTTCTGTAGCATCAGGAGAGAGTTATATTCTTATTGCTTCTTCAAAACTTATGGTAGAAGATGGCGCTTCTGTCGAAGCTTATGACGTTTTAGCAAAAATTGAAGCTATTCGTAGGGATCCTTCTAAAACTAAAGATATTATTCAAGGACTTCCAAAAGTCGAAGAGTTGTTTGAATCTCGTAGGCCTAAAGATGCTGCATTGCTTTCTGAAATTGATGGCACGGTTTTAATTTCTGAAAAAGAAGGTTTACGCTTATTGACTGTTTCTGGTAAGGATGAAGGGAAAGAATACTCTGTCCCTTATGAGGTTCGCTTGAAAGTTACCCAGGGAGATAGAGTCCATAAGGGTGCTCAAATGACAGAAGGGACAGTTAATCCTCATGACCTTCTTAGGATTTTGGGAGTTACAGCTGTACAGAGGCATTTGGTGGATGAGGTTCAGAAAATTTATAGAGCTCAGGGCGTGACTATAAATGATAAGCATATTGAGGTTATCGTAAGGCAAATGACTAGACGCATGAGAATTTTGAAACCTGGAGATTCGACTCTTTTGCCTGGAGAACTTATTGACAAACTTACGCTTGATGCTGTTAATAAAGAAATTACAAAAGAAAAAGCTGAAGGAGAGGAAGTTCTTTTAGGAATAACAAAAGCTTCCTTGACCACTGAAAGTTTTATTTCGGCAGCCTCATTCCAAGAGACGGCAAGAGTTTTGACCGATGCGGCAATTCGTGGAAAAATAGATAAAATGTATGGTTTAAAAGAGAATGTAATCATCGGCAGATTAATACCTGCTGGAACGGGATTTGAAAAATATAGAGACTTAGATTTAACGCCAGTAACAGGAGATATACTTTAATGCCAACGATAAATCAGTTATTAAGAAGAGACAGAAAAAATAAAAAATGGAAAACAAAATCACCTGCTTTGAAAGGAAATCCATTAAAACGAGGAGTATGCACGCGTGTTTATACCACTACTCCCAAAAAACCCAACTCTGCATTGAGGAAGGTTGCAAAAGTTCGTTTAGCGGGTGGGATGGAGATAATAGCATATATCCCGGGAGTGGGTCATAATTTACAGGAACACTCAGTCGTTTTAGTTAGAGGTGGGAGAGTTAAGGATTTGCCAGGAGTCCGTTATCATATAGTAAGAGGGTCATTAGATACTTTGGGGGTTCAAAATCGTCATAAGAGTCGCTCAAAATATGGAGCGAAACGCCCAAAGGGAGGAGCTAAGGTTTAGTATGCCAAGAAGTGGAAAAATATCAAAAAGAAAATTTGTTGGGGATGCAGTGTATGGAAACGTTGACATTCAGAGGTTTATAAACAAAGTGATGTATGATGGAAAGAAGAGTTTGGCCGAAAAGTTAGTTTATTCTTCGCTTAAGGCTGTGGAAGATAAGCTTAAGAAAGACGGCATTGAAATTTTTAAAACTGTTTTACATAATTTGTCTCCTTTGATGGAAGTGAAATCTCGTCGTGTAGGAGGGGCAACATATCAAGTCCCGATTGAGGTAACTTCTGAAAGAGGCAAAGCCTTGGCGATGCAATGGTTAAGAGATGCCGCTCGTGAGAGGGCAGGAAAAGGGATGGTTGAAAAGTTGACTTTAGAATTATTAGATTCTTTTAATGGGGTGGGGGTTGCAATGAAGAAAAAAGAAGATATGCATAAGACTGCTGAATCTAATAAAGCTTTTGCACATTTTAGATGGTAGGAGAGAAAAATGGCGGAGAGAGAAAAAAACTTATCTAAATATAGAAACATAGGATTTGCGGCACATATTGACGCAGGAAAGACAACTACTACCGAAAGAGTGTTATTTTATTCAGGTAAAATACATAAAATAGGAAACGTTGATGAGGGGAATACTACGACTGACTGGATGGAACAAGAAAAAGAGCGTGGTATAACAATTACATCTGCGGCTATTACTACTTTTTGGAAAGATTATAGAATAAATATTATTGATACTCCCGGTCACGTTGATTTTACCGTTGAGGTTGAACGGTCAATGAGAGTTTTGGATGGAGTTGTTGTTGTTTTTTGTGCTGTTGGAGGTGTTCAGCCTCAATCTGAGACAGTTTGGAGGCAGGCGACTAAATATAAAGTTCCTAGGATCGCTTTTATAAACAAGATGGATCGTACGGGTGCCGATTTTTATAGGGTTTATCAACAAATTAATGATCGTTTGTTAGTTAAAGGAGTACCTATTCAAATTCCTATTGGCGCAGAAGATAACTTTCAGGGAGTGATAGACTTAGTAACGATGAAGGCTATTATTTATGAAGATGATATAGGAATTAAATTTAGAGAGACGGATATCCCTACAGATCTTGCTGATAAGGCAAAGAAATTTAGGGAGAAAATGCTTGAAAGTGTTGCAGAGACAGATGATTCTCTTCTTGAAAAATATCTGAATGGAACTGAATTATCTGTAGAGGAAATTAAGTCAGCTTTAAGAAAAGCTACAATTTCAGCTTCAATCGTTCCAATAACTTGTGGAAGTGCTTTTAAAAATAGAGGAGTTCAACCTTTATTGGATGTTATAATTGATTGTCTTCCGGCTCCTTCGGATGTTCTTCCAGTTAAGGGGATAAATCCTAAAACAGGGGAAGAAGAAGAACGTGCTCCTAATGATGAAGAGCCGTTTGCTGGACTTGCTTTTAAAATTATGGCTGATCCTTTTGTAGGAAGACTTACTTTTTTCCGTGTTTATTCTGGAGTTTTAAAGTCCGGATCATATATTTTAAATGCATCTAAAGGGAGAAGAGAAAGAATTGGACGTATACTTCAGATGCATTCAAATAAAAGAGAAGACATAGAGGAAGTGGGGGCTGGAGATATTGCTGCTGCGGTTGGGTTAAAAGATACAGGGACAGGCGATACTCTTTGCGATGAGGATAAGCAGATAATTTTAGAATCTATAGTATTCCCGGAACCGGTTATATTTGTTGCAATTGAGCCTAAAACAAAAGCTGATCAAGAAAAACTTAGTCTTTCTCTTGCAAGGTTGGCAGAAGAAGATCCAACTTTTAGGATTAGAACAGACCAGGAGACTGGACAAACTATTATTTCTGGTATGGGAGAATTGCATTTAGAAATTATTGTTGACAGACTTCTTAGGGAATTTAAAGTTGAGGCAAATGTTGGAAAACCTCAAGTTGCTTACAAAGAGACAATAAGAGGTAATGCAGAAGTGGAAGGCAAATTTATTCGTCAGACTGGTGGACGTGGTCAATATGGACACGTTTGGATAAAAGTTGAGCCTATGGAGGCTGGAAAAGGGTTTGAATTTGTTAATGATATTGTGGGTGGATCTATTCCCAGAGAGTATGTTCCTGCGGTAGAGAATGGGATAAGAGAGGCCATGACTACTGGGGTTATTGCGGGATATCCCGTAATTGATCTTAGAGCTATTCTTTTTGATGGATCATATCATGATGTAGATTCTTCGGAAATTGCATTTAAAATAGCAGGATCAATGGCTTTAAAAGATGCGGTGAGAAAGAGTAAGCCTGTTATTTTGGAACCAACGATGAAAATTGAAGTGACTGTTCCAGAACAGTATATGGGAGATGTTATTGGCGATTTAAGTAGTAGGAGAGGAAAAGTTGAAGGGATGGAAATGAATGCTGGGCTGCAAATTATTAAGGCAAAAGCTCCTCTGGCAAACATGTTTGGTTATGCAACTGATTTGCGAAGTCGTACGCAAGGCAGGGGTACTTATAGTATGGAATTCTCTCATTACGAGGAAGTTCCTAAAAATATAGCAGAGGGGATAATTGCTCAAGTTTCTGGAGCAACAAAGGCATAGGGAAGGTAAATTTATGGCAAAAAGACAAAGAATTAGAATAAAATTAAAGAGTTATGATCACAGGCTACTGGATGAATCGGCCAAAAAGATTGTTGAAACTGCTAAGAGGGCAAAAGCTGCTGTATCAGGCCCTATACCTTTGCCGACAAAAAAGGAAATCTATTGTGTGTTAAGGTCTCCTCACGTAGATAAAAAATCTCGTGAGCATTTTGAAATCCGCACTCATAAAAGATTAATAGATATTTTAGACCCTCCAAAAGATACAGTTGATGCTTTAATGCAACTTGATCTTCCTTCGGGGGTAGATGTGGAGATAAAATTGAAATGAGTACAAAAGGACTATTGGCTAAAAAAATAGGAATGACACAAATTTTTAATGACAGAGGTGATGTTGTTGGTGTTACTGTCCTTGAAGCTGCGAATTGTCGTGTTGTTGGTATTAGAACAAAAGTCAAAGATGGGTATAATGCAATTCAATTAGGTTTTATGCTTGCTAAAAAGCTTAATAAGCCGCTTACTGGATTTTTAAAAGAAAATAAGCTTAAACATATAGTGGAATTTTCTATTGAAAATGTTGATGAATATAAGATAGGGCAAGAGATAAAAGTAGATGTTTTTAATATTGGAGATATGGTTAACATAGCTGGAATTGGTATAGGGAAGGGTTTTGCTGGAACGACAAAAAGATGGCATCATCATCGAGGGCCTATGACCCATGGCAGTAAATCTCACAGGCTGACAGGGTCTATTGGCGCAGGGACTACACCTGGCAGAGTGTATAAAGGACTTAATATGCCTGGACATATGGGAGCAAAAAGAGTTACGAACAGAAAAGTTAAAATAGTTAGCGTTGATACGGAGAAGAATCTTTTATTGGTTAAAGGGTCTGTTCCTGGTCCCAAAGGAAATATTGTGGAGATTGTAAAAATATGAAATTAAAGATTTTTGATTTAAAAGGAAAAAGTCTCGGAGATATGGAAGCTGATTCTAATCTTTTTGGCGTTAAAGAAAATGTAGAGGTTGTCCATTCTACTTTAAGATGGCTTCTAAACTCAAAACGTTCAGGAACACATTCTACTTTAACAAGGGCTGAAGTTCGAGGTGGAGGGGTTAAACCTTGGAAACAAAAAGGGACAGGTAGAGCAAGGGCAGGATCAATTAGATCTCCTCTTTGGCGGCATGGTGGGGTAATTTTTGGGCCAAAGCCTAGAGATTATAGTTTTCATCTTCCTAGAAAGATTAGAAAACTTGCTTTAAGAGTTGTTCTTTCTGATAAGGCCAGAGGAGATAAGCTTAAAATTGTTAAAGATTTTAACATAGATCAGCCAAAGACAAAATTAGTTAAAGATATTTTGGATAGTTTTAATTTGTCAGAAAAGAAAGTTGTTGTTGTTGTTGATAAAATTTCAAAAGAATTAAGCTTAGGATCGAGGAATTTAAGAAATATTAAAGTTTTAAGTTGTGAAAATTTAAATGTTTTTGATTTATTAAATGCGGATATTTTGCTTATGACAGAATCTGCAGTTAATAAACTTAGGGAGATGTTTTAGATGAATCCACATCAAATAATACTTGAGCCGATTATAACGGAAAAAGCTTTGAATGCTAGAACGAACAATGTTTATGTTTTTAAAATTCATCCTAAAGCAACCAAGGTTGATGTGAAATCTGCAATTAGTAAGTTGTTCAGAGTGTTGCCGTTATCTGTTAAGACTGTTAAGATTGGAGGAAAAAGAAGGATTGTAGGTTCTAAGGTGGGCCGTACTGCATCTTATAAAAAGGCTTATGTTCTTCTTCCTGAAGGCAAAAAAATAGAGGAGCTTGAAGTGGCATGACATTACAACAGAAAAGACCAACATCTCCAGGCACAAGATTTCAAATAGTTGATAACTATGATGATATTACAAAGTTTTCGCCGGAAAAATCGCTTTGTGTAAAATTAGCAAAGAAATCAGGAAGGGGTTTTAAAGGACGAATTTCATCTCGCCATCGTGGGGGTGGAGCAAAGAGGATTTATCGTTTAATAGATTTTAAGCGCAATAAAGAGAATATTTCGGCTGTTGTTATGGGGATAGAATATGATCCAAACAGAAATGTGAGAATAGCGTTGGTAGAATACAAAGACAAAGAAAAAAGATATATTCTTGCACCCTTAGGCTTAAAAGTTGGAGACAATGTTGAATCGGGAAGTGAAGCTGAGGTTAAAGTTGGGAACTCTTTGCCTCTTAAAAATATTCCTGTTGGTTCAGTTATACATAATGTTGAGTTAAAACCTGGCAGAGGTGGGCAATTTGCTCGCTCGGCTGGGGCTCAAATTAACCTTCTTGCAAAAGAGGGCGATTATGCAATTTTAAGATTGCCATCTGGGGAACAACGGATGGTGCATATTACTTGCAAAGCGACTATAGGCCAGCTTGGTAATATTGATCATAAAAATATATCTAGGGGTAAAGCAGGGAAAACCAGACATATGGGTCGCCGTCCTTATGTTAGAGGCGCAGCCATGAATCCCTGTGACCATCCTCACGGAGGAGGAGAGGGTCGGGCTGGTATCGGACGTAGTGGGCCACTTAGTAAATGGGGTAAAAAGACTTTAGGTTATAAGACTAGACGTGGAAAAAGAGTTTCCGATAGGTTTATTTTACGAAGGAGGAAAGGATGAGTCGTTCACGTAAAAAAGGGCCTTTTGTAGATGATCATTTAATGAGAAAGGTTCAAAAATCGATTGATTCTGGAGATAAAAAAGTTATAAAGACTTGGTCCAGGCGTTCTACGGTTATTCCTGAAATGATAGGGCTTACTATTGCCGTGCATAATGGAATTAAACACATACCGGTTTATATAACTGAGTCTATGATCGGGCATAAATTAGGCGAATTTGCTCATACAAGGGTGTTTAGGGGACATACAGCGCCTACTAAACAGACGGCGGCATTAACATGATGGCTAAAGCACAATTTAAATGGATTAGGGTTTCACCTTTAAAATTCAGGCGTATTATGAAACTTTTGCGCGGAAAAAATATTACTGAAGCTCTTGCCGCCTTGAAATTTATGCCTCATAAGTCTGCAAAGATTATTTATAAGCTTATTGAGTCTGCAGCTGCAAATGCTGTTAATAATTATAAAATGCAGAAAGATAATCTTATTATAGAAAAAATAGTTGCTGATGGTGCGGGGATGTTAAAAAGATTTCGTCCTCGTGCGAGAGGCAGGGCGTTTCCTATTAAGAAGCGTCTTAGTCATATTACAGTTTATGTGTCCAATAAGGAGGAAGAATAGTGGGACAGAAGACACATCCAAAAGGTTTTAGATTAGGTGTTATTGAAGAATGGGATTCTATCTGGTATGCAAACAAGGCAGACTATGCTAAGTTGTTTACAGAAGATAGGGTCATAAGAAAGTTTTTGAAAAACCATCTTTATAAGGCTGGGATATCAAAAATAAAAATATCTCGCAGGGCAAACCAGGTTGGGATTGATGTATATTCTGCGAAACCGGGACTTATTATTGGAAGAGGGGGAAAAGGTGTTTCCCTTATAAGAGATGAAGTTGTAAAATTGATAGGAAAGCCCGTGCAACTTAATATTCATGAAGATCCAAATCCGGAGACATCATCTCAACTTGTTTCTGAAAATATAGCTGCTCAACTTGAGAAACGCGTTGCTTATAGACGTGCTATGAAACAAGCTGTGACTCGTGTACTTAGGGCAAAAGCTAAAGGAATTAAAGTTAAATTGGGTGGGCGTTTGGGGGGATCTGAAATTGCCAGAAAGGAATGGTATAGGGTGGGAAGAGTTCCTCTACATACTTTAAGGGCAAGAATTGATTATGGGTTTTGTGAAGCTATGACAATATACGGGAAAATAGGGGTAAAAGTCTGGATTTATAAGGGAGATGTTTTACCTCAAAAGAAAGAAGTAAAAGAGGAGTTAAAAGCAAACGATGTTACAGCCAGGGAAAACTAAATTTAGAAAAAGTCAGAGAGGAAGATTGCGGGGAGAGGCTGCAAAAGGAAATACTTTGAAATTTGGAGAGTTTGGAATACAGGCTTCAGAGACAGGGTATTTGACTGTTAATCAGATTGAATCTGCAAGAAAAGCTTTATCGCATTTTTTGCAAAGAAATGGAAAAATATGGGTCAGAGTATTGGCTGATAAGCCTTTTTGTTCCAGGCCTGCTGAGACTCGTATGGGGGGAGGAAAAGGCGCGCCTGAAAAATTTATTGCGGGAATAAAGAAAGGTCATGTTTTATTTGAAATGGCTGGAATTGGAGAGGTTGATGCAATGGAGGGAGTTAGACTTGCCGCGTTTAAACTTCCTTTAAAAGTTAGGATGGTGAAGGTCAGATGAATATAGCCGAACTCAGAGAAAAAACAAAAGAAGAATTAATAAAAGAGTATCAGACTTTGGCGATTGAATTTAAAAACTTTCGTTTTGCTAAAGCCAAAGGAGAGGATAAAAATCCTCTTCAGCGCAGATTTGTTAGAAGGGATATAGCAAGGGTTTTAACTATTATGAGAGAAAAAGGTTGGAAATAATATATGGATAGAAAAATGCGTAAGATAAAAGAGGGAGTAGTTATAAAAGAGGGGGCAGAGAAGACTGTTGTTGTGCAGGTTGAGAGTGTTTTTTCCCACAAAAAATATGGGAAAGTCGTAAAAACATATAAAAAATTTCTTGTTCATGATGATAAAAAAGAGGCGACTATTGGTGATTTGGTTGAAATTATGGAGACTAGGCCGATATCAAAACGTAAATTTTATAGAATTGTGAGAATTTTGGGAAAAGTAAAATTAAAGATTAGAGAATTGCCAAAGAAAAAAGAAAAAACGAAGGAAAAGGAAGAGAAAGAAAATGATTCAATCAGGGACTAGATTAAAAGTTGCTGACAATAGTGGGGCCCGTAAAATCTTGTGTATTAGGGTTGTTGGATCTAGTGGACGCAGATATGCCGGATTGGGAGATATTATTGTTGGTGTTGTTAAAGATGCCACTCCCAATATGCAGGTTAAGGATGCGCAGATTGTTTATGCCGTTATTATTAGACTGAGGAAAAAGGTTAGACGTAAGGATGGCTCTTGGATCTCTTTTGATGATAATGCTGTTGTTATAATTAACAAGGCGGACAGTAATCCTATAGGCTCACGTGTCTTTGGCCCTGTTTCTAGAGAATTAAGAGAAAAGAATTTTATGAAAATAATTTCTTTAGCTCCGGAGGTTGTTTAATAATGTATCGAGTAAAAGTTAAAAATAAAAAATTAAAAATCAAGAAAGATGACAAAGTGTTGATTCTTGCCGGCAAAGATAAAGGAAAAAAAGGAAAAGTTTTAAGGCTACTTACAAAATCAAACAGGGCTATTGTTGAAGGTATAAATATTGTTAAGAAACACCAAAAGCCTACACGTAATTTTCAGGGAGGAATTATAGAAAAACCTGGTTCGATTGATATGAGTAATCTTATGGTTGTATGTTCAAAGTGTAATGAACCATCTCGTCTTGGAAAAGACAAAGAGGGCTTACGAATCTGTAAAAAATGTGAAGCAATAATTGATAAAAGTTAAGGAATAATAAATATATGAAGAATTTAAAAGAAAAATATTCAACTGAAGTAGTAAAGAAATTGAAAGATGAGTTTGGCTATAAAAATATATTAGAAATTCCCCATGTGGTGAAGGTTGTTTTGTCTGAGGGAGTGAAAGAAGGGCCACAAAATCCAAAGTCTGTTGACATTGCTGCTGCTGAAATGTCGGAAATTGGGGGACAGCACGCGGTTATTAAAAAAGCAAAAAAAAGCATTGCCAATTTTAAGCTTAAGGCTCGTGATCCTATAGGATGTATGTTGACCCTTCGCGGAGAGAAGATGTATCTGTTTTTGAATAAACTCATAAATATAAGTTTGCCAAAGGTTAGAGATTTTAAAGGATTGCCTGAAGATTCTTTTGACGGGAGAGGGAATTATTCTTTTGGTATTAGAGAGCAATTGATTTTTCCGGAAGTGGATTATGATAAGGTTGATAAAGTTCGAGGAATGAATATAGTTATTGTAACTTCTGCCAAGACCGATAAAGAGGCTAAATCTTTATTAAAAGGGCTTGGTATTCCTTTTAAGGAGAAATAATATGGCGAAAAAATGTTGGCTGGAAAGAGCAAAGCGGGGGCCTAAATTTGCTGTGCGTATTCGCAACCGATGTTCTGTTTGCGGTAGAGCGAGAGCCTATATACGTAAATTTGGAATTTGTAGGATTTGTTTTAGAGCTGCGGCACATAAGGGTGAGTTACCGGGTGTAGTAAAATCAAGTTGGTGAGGAGAAAAAAATGAGAGAACCTGTTTCTGAATTTATAACAAGTGTAAAGAATGCTATCTTAAGAAAGAAGAATATAATTGATATTCCTTTTTCAAAATTTAAAGATAAGATTTGTAAGGTGTTGATTGATGAGGGGTTTTTGGGCGGAAGTGAAGTATTAAGCCGGGGAGGGAAAAAAATACTTCGTGTAACATTGAAATATGCTTCTAATAAATATGGAAAAATGTCTAAGTCTGTGATTTCTGAGATTAAACAGGTTAGTAGGCCGGGAAGAAGGTATTATGTTGGAGTTGGTAAAATACCGAGGGTTCAGTCGGGATTTGGTATTTCTCTTGTTTCTACTTCTCACGGAGTTATGGCTGGTGAGGAGGCAAGAAAAAAGAGACTTGGCGGAGAGGTTTTGCTTTTTGTATATTAGTCTTTTATAGGAGGAGAAATGTCTAGAGTAGGAAAAGCGCCTGTAAAAATTATTAAAGGTGTTAATATTGAGATAAAAGAAAATGAAGTAATCGTTAGTGGAACTAAAGGGACTTTGAAGGTTCAAATTCCGGATACTCTTGAAGTAAAAATTGAAGGAGATGTTTTGACTGTATCTAAGAAAAAAGAGACTAAAAGAATCAGATCGTTGAATGGATTTTTAAGGGCATATATTGCTAATATGGTAAAGGGTGTTTCAGAAGGGTTTGAAAAGGATTTAGAGATAAGCGGCGTTGGATATCGTGCTTCGTTGCAAGGAAAGAAACTTGTTCTTTCGATGGGATATTCTCATCCGGTTGAGATGGATCCTCCCGATGGAATATCTTTTAAGGTGGAAGGGCAGAACAAGGTAAAAGTCTTAGGATTTGACAAGCATCTTGTCGGTCAGATTGCTGCAAATATAAGGGCTGTGAGAGAAGTCGAACCTTATAAAGCAAAAGGGATTAAATATGAAGGTGAAATTGTTAGGCGTAAGGTTGGTAAAGCTGCAAAAGTTGGAGCTGGAGCATAATTATGAAAAGTATTAATAAGAGAAAAAAAATTTTTGGCAATGTTGAACGTCCGCGATTGAATGTATATAAAAGTTTAAAGCATATACATGCGCAAATAATCGATGATGATTCTCAAAAAACAATAGTTGGTTTATCAACACAAATTGTGAAAAAGGGAAACAAAATGGAAAGATCGGTTGTATTGGGAAAAGAAATTGCAAAAAGAGCAAAAGAAGAAGGCGTGACAAAAGTAGTTTTTGATAGAGGAAAGTTTAAATATCATGGGCGTATAAAAGCTTTTGCAGATGCTGCTCGTGAGGGGGGGCTGAATTTTTAATGGTTAGAGAAAGAAATTTTAATGAACCAAAGGAATTTGAGGAAAGAGTTGTTCAAGTTAGAAGGGTTACTAAGGTCGTAAAAGGCGGAAAAAGGATGGGTTTTCGTGTTTTGGCTATAGTTGGAGATAAAAAAGGAAGAGTTGGCGTAGGATTAGGCAAAGCATCTGAAGTCTCCTCTGCTATTCGCAAAGCTGTGGAAGCGGCAAAAAAATCTTTAGTGACGATTGAATTGATTGGTGGAACTATTGCTCATGAGATTTCTGGAAAACTTGGAGCAAGTTTTGTTCTTTTAAAACCAGCTCCTTCAGGGAAAGGAGTTATTGCTGGTGGATCCGTCAGGGTTATTTTAGAATTAGCTGGGGTGCGTGATGTTGTAGGTAAATCTATAGGTTCTAGTAATGCTGTTAATACTGCCAGGGCTACTATTGATGCTTTGTCAAATTTAAAAATACAGTCGGAATTTGAGATTCTTAGAGGCAAAAAGATAGATGTGAGGTATGTTCAAAATGTTTGATTTAAAATCGTTAAAACCTAAACCCAAAAAGAAGGCAAAAAGAGTTGGAAGGGGAACTAGTTCTGGGCATGGAAAGACTTCTGGCCGAGGACATAAGGGACAAAAGAGCAGATCGGGAGGAACAAAAGGGGTCTATTTTGAAGGAGGCCAAACTCCTTTTTATAGAAGGTTGCCTAAGAAGAGAGGATTTAAAAATTATCCTTTTCGAACTGTTTATGCGCCTGTAAATATTGTTGCTCTTAACAGATTTAATTCCGATGTTGGTATTAGCCAATTTGAAGCAGCCTCTTTAATTAAAAATGGGGATAAAGTGAAAATTCTTGGAGTTGGTACTTTGGATAAGCCTCTTAATGTTACTGCTCATGCTTTTAGTAAAAAAGCTAAAGAGATTATAGAAAAAGCAGGTGGAAAAGCAATTAAATGTTAGATACTTTAAAATCACTTTTTAATATTGTTGATTTAAGAAAGAAGTTTATATTTACTGCTTTTATGGTATTGGTTTTTAGGCTAGGGTCTCATATTCCTGTTGCGGGCGTTGATTCTGAAAAATTAACTGCTCTTTTTGGGCAAGGGAATCTTTTAGGGTTTTTGGATCTTTTTACTGGTGGAGCTTTGATGAGGTTTTCTGTTTTTGCTATGGGAATTGTTCCTTATATTAATGCTTCAATCATAATGCAACTTCTGACTATTGTTATTCCTCAACTGGAAGAGCTTTCAAAAGAAGGAGAAGCAGGCAGAAAGCAGATATCTCAATATACTCGTTATCTGACAGTAATCTTAGCTGTACTTCAATCAACAGGGATGGCTTTTTGGTTGAGAGGCGTTTTGCATGAAGGGGTTAATTTCCCTTTATTTCTTTTAGGGACGGTAGTCTCTTTAACTGCCGGAGCTATAATTGTTATGTGGCTTGGAGAACTTATTACTGAACGTGGGATTGGGAACGGGGCGTCGATGATTATTTTTGTTGGAATTGTGGCCAGGATCCCTTCTTATATTGCTCAGACAGTAACGCTTGTAAAAGGTGGCGCCAGTTTAATAGGCGTTGCTATTTTGATCTCTTTTTTGATTTTTATGGTTATGGCTATTGTTTTTATTCAAGAGGGGCAGCGTAAAATTCCTGTCCAGTATGCAAAAAGGGTTGTAGGACGAAAAATGTATGGAGGGGGAAATACTTTTATTCCGATGAAGGTGAATCAGGGAGGAGTTATTCCAATCATTTTTGCTTCATCGGTATTGCTTTTTCCAGCGACTCTAGCTCAGTTTATGCCATTTCCTTTTATGCAGAAAATATCTAGTTGGTTGTCTCCAAGTGGAAATTTATATCTTTGGCTTTATTTTATTTTGATTTTTTTCTTTACTTATTTTTATACTGCAATAAGTTTTAATCCTAAGGATTTGGCTGAGAACATGAAGAAATATGGCGGGTTTGTGCCTGGAATTAGACCTGGGCAGCCTACCGCTCAGTATCTTGAGTATGTTGTTTCTCGCTTAACCCTTATAGGCGCATTATTCTTGGGATTGGTTGCAATAATTCCAAATTCAGTCGAAAGTTTGACTCGTATAACAAGTTTTCAAGGTTTAGGTTCTACGGCTCTCCTTATAGTTGTTGGGGTTGCCATGGATCTTGTTCGCCAGATAGAGACACATCTTGTAACTAGGCAATATGAAGGGTTGATAGCGTGATTTATATATTTTTAGGTCCACCGGGCAGCGGTAAAGGGACTCAAGCTAAAAAATTAGCTGAAAAATTAGGAATTCCTCATGTTGCAGTTGGGGATATGTTAAGAGAAGCTGTTCGCAATGAGACTGAGATTGGAAAAGAGATAAAATCTTTTATGGAATCAGGAAAACTTGTTCCTGACAACATAACAATAAAGCTTACTCAAGAGAGGCTGCAAAAAGATGACTCGAAGAGTGGTTTGATATTGGATGGATTTCCTCGATCTTTGAAACAGGCCGAAGCCTTGGAGGATATTTTAAAAGAAAGGGATTTTAAAGTTATATATTTTTCTGCTCCAATTGAATCTATTATTGAAAGAAATTCAGGAAGATTAAGCTGTAAATGTGGAGCTGTTTTTCATATAAAGTACAATCCTCCTAAAAATGATGGGATATGTGACAAATGTGGATCTCAGCTTTATCAGAGAGAAGATGATAGAGCTGAGATTATAAAAAAGAGATATAATGTTTATGAAGAATCTACAAAACCTTTGGTTGAGCTTTATGAAAATAAGAAAAAAATAATAAAGATCGATGCTAGAGGCGCTATTGACGATATCTTTTCTGGTTTGGTTGAGGCGTTAGGTGCATGATATTCATAAAGACTCCTGAAGACATAGAGAAAATTCGGGAGGCTTGTAAGATAGTTGAAAAAATTTTATTGAACATTGAAAAAGAAATAAAAACAGGAATTACAACTAAAAAATTAGATACTATAGCTGAAGAGCTGATAGTTAGTTTAGGAGGTTCTCCTGCTTTTAAGGGATATAGAGGTTTTAGGCACGCAACTTGTATATCAATTAACTCTGAAGTTGTTCATGGATTGCCTTCAGATGTGGAATTAATGGATGGGGATATTGTTAGCTTTGATGTAGGAGCGATTTATAAAGGTTTTTATGGGGATGCAGCGAGGACGTTTCCTGTCGGTAAAATTTCTGCTCATGCGAAAAAGCTTCTAGCTGCTGCGAAAGAGGCCTTAAAAAAGGCTATTCTCCAGGCTAGGGCCGGTAATAATTTAGGGGATATTTCTTACGCAATAGAAAAGGTTGCAACAGATGCTGGTTTTTCTGTTGTAAAAGATTTATTTGGACATGGGATTGGACGTAGTTTACATGAAGATCCCTTAATACCTAATTTTGGTGTGAGGGGGACTGGAGTAAAGCTTAAGAAAGGTATGGTTTTGGCTATTGAGCCGATGTTAAATATTGGCGCTAGCCAAGTGGAGACGTTAGATGACGGATGGACTGTAGTTACGGCTGATAGAACTTTATCAGCTCATTTTGAGGATACAATCTTAATAACTGAAAATGAGCCAGAGATTTTAACTAGAGGTAAATATAATGGGAAATAAGGATGTTATTGAATTGGAGGGTGAAGTTGTTGAAGCTTTACCCAATGCTTTGTTTAGAGTAAAAGTTGAGACAGGGCAAATAGTATTAGCGCATGTTTCTGGTAAGATAAGAAAAAATTTTATTCGTATTTTACCCGGGGATAAAGTTAAAATCGAGCTTTCTCCCTATGATTTAACAAGAGGTAGAATTACATATAGAGCGAGGTAAGAAATATGAAGGTTAGGGCATCAGTAAAAAAAATGTGTGTGAAATGTAAAATTATTCGTCGCAAAGGCGTGGTACGGGTTATTTGTGAAAATCCAAAACACAAACAAAGACAGGGATGAGGATTGATTAATAGTATTTTGTAATTTGTAAAATATAAGGTTTACAAGATAATTAGGAGGGCAAATAAATGGCGAGAATATCAGGGGTGGATATTCCATCTGGAAAACGGATAGAGATAGGGCTTACCTATCTTTATGGAGTAGGAAAAGCGCTATCTGGTAAAATTCTTAGAGATGCGGATATAGACCCTTCAATAAAAGCGAAAGATCTTACAGATGACCAAGTTTTAAGGATAAGAGATGTTTTAAAGGAATATCTTACAGAGGGAGATTTACGAAAGGAGATCTCTCAAAATATTAAGCGATTAAAAGATATAAATAGTTATCGTGGAAATCGTCATCGTAAAAATTTACCATGTCGAGGACAAAGGACACGGACAAATGCTCGTACTAAACGAGGAATGCGAAAGACAGTTGGCGGTAAAAAACAAGAGGAGAAGAGAGGTTAATAATATATGGCAGAAGCTACTAAAAAAAGAGTAAAGATTAAAAAAGGGATTATCAGGGGGATAGCGTATATAAAAGCTACTTTTAACAATACTATTGTTACCATAACAGGTCCAAATGGAGAAGCCATTGTCTCTTCTTCTTCTGGAGCTGTAGGCTTTAAAGGGACTAAAAAGGGGACTCCATTTGCGGCTCAATTAGCAGCTGAAAATGTGGGTCGTAAAGCTTTGGAAGTAGGAGTAAAAGAGGTTGATGTTTTAGTAAAAGGGCCAGGATCTGGAAGAGAGACAGCTATTAGGGCACTGCAGGCATCGGGTTTATCTATTTTATCTATTAAAGATGTTACCCCTATTCCGCATAATGGTTGTAGGCCTAAAAAAAGGAGGAGAGTCTAGTGGGAAGAACACCTTCCACATGTAAGCATTGTCGCAGAGAGAGAGAGAAGCTCTTTTTAAAAGGAGAGCGTTGTTATACTGGCAAATGTTCTGTTGAGAGAAGAAAATATCCACCAGGACAGCATGGAGCAGCCACTGTGCGATTGACAGAATATGCAATTAGGCTTAGAGAAAAACAAAAAGCAAAAAGAATTTATGGATTAGTTGAAAGGCAATTTCGTAAATACTTTGAACTAGCTTCAAAAAAAGCGGGCGTTACGGGAGAAGTTTTGTTGCAACTTTTAGAAGGAAGGTTGGATAATGTTGTTTTTAGATTGGGATTTGCTCCTTCAAGGCAAGCAGCAAGGCAAATTGTAAGGCATGGTCATGTGAATGTAAATAATAGAAGAGTTAATATTCCTTCTTACCAGGCAAAGGTTAACGATTTGATTGTTGTTAAATCAAAGTTTTTAGATGCCAGACGTGAAGCATTAAAAGAATATACTTTACCGTCGTGGCTGAGTTTTGATGAAAATTTTGTTGGTAAGATTGTTAAAATACCTGAAGGTGAAGATTTAGAAAAACTTATTCAGGTCTCGTTGATAGTTGAACATTATTCTAAGTAAAAAGAGAGATTAAAAAAGGTAAGGATGTGAGGGGTTGGGGATGGTTTTTAATCAAATTAAAGGAGGAAAGTTTGTGATAATGTTGGGTGACAAACCTTGGGTTAGATATGAAGAGGAATCAGATACTTATGGTAGATTTGTTGTTGAACCACTGGATCGGGGGTATGGTGCAACTTTAGGGAATGCCATGAGAAGAGTTTTGCTCTCTTCTCTTACTGGCGCGGCTATTACTTCTATGCGAATAGATGGAATTTCTCATGAGTTTGCTACTGTAGAAGGGGTGGTGGAGGATGTTTTACAAATAATACTTAATTTAAAAGAGGTTCGTTTTAGGTCCCATTCTGATACACCAAAAGTAGTAACATTAAAAACAAAAAAGAAGGGGGTTTTAACTGCAGGAGAGATAGAACATGATGCGGAAATTGAAATAATAAATCCTGATAAAGTTATAGCAACTCTTGACAGTAATGTGAATTTTGATATGGAGATGATTGTCGAGCGAGGTAAGGGGTATGTTCCCCAGGAAAGAAATAAAAAAGCTACTCTTCCTGTTGGAGCTATTCCGATAGATTCTATTTTTACTCCAGTCTTAAAAGTTAACATGGTAATTGAAGAGGTACGAGTTGGGCAAGAGATAGATCATGATCGTCTTGTTCTTCACGTTTGGACAGATGGCACGATTAAACCGGACGATGCAGTTCGCGAGAGTGCAAAGATATTAAGTAAGCACATAGATCTTTTCGTTAATTTAGGTGAACCAATGGAGGTTTCTGCTGGGGCCGCAGAAAAAACAGAAGAAGTAGAAACTTCTATCTTGGAGATGTCGCTTGAGGACTTAGAATTGTCTGCCAGATCGCTTAATTGTTTAAAAAGGGCTAACATTAATACCGTTGGAGAGCTTATTTCTTTTAGCGAAGAGGAGCTTATGAAGTTTAAGAATTTTGGAGGTAAATCTTTGCTAGAGGTTAAAGAAAAACTTGCTGAATATAAATTAAGTTTTAAGGGAGCGAGCGATGAGGCACAAATATAAGTTAAAAAAACTTAGTAGGCCAACAGATCAGCGTTTAGCTTTGTTAAGAGGTGGAGTTGCTTCTCTTATACAATATGGAAAAATTAAGACAACGGTTACCCGTGGTAAAGAGATAGGTAAAATGACAGAGAAGCTGATTACACTGGGGAAGAAGAAAACACTTGCTGCACGAAGAAAAATTTATCAAACATTAAAGAATAGGACATTAGTTAAAAAATTGGAAGAGATTTCTTCTGGTTTTTCAGATAAAAATGGAGGGTATACTCGATTGACGAAAATTGGAGTGCGTCGCGGGGATGCAGCTCCTTTGGTATTGATTGAATTTACCTAAACTTCATAAACAACTGTTGGATTAGTTATAGTATGATTTAATAAATAATTGATTAGAGAGGAAAAAAAGATGAATAAAGGCAAAACTTTTTCGATGAAAGGAAAAGATGTAAAAAGAGAGATATATGTTGTGGATGTAAAGAATAAAATCTTAGGAAGAGTAGCTGCGAAAATAGCACATATCTTAAGAGGAAAACATAAACCTTTATATACCCCCCACGTTGATGTTGGTGATAAGGTCATTATTTTGAATGCAAAATACATAAAAGTTTCAGGGAAAAAAGAGGATGAAAAGTTGTATTTTTCTCATTCTGGATACCCTAGAGGGGATAAGTTGTTGTCTTTGCGTGTTGTTCGGCAGCGTGATCCGAGGCGTTTATTGTGGTTTGCAGTAAAAGGGATGTTGCCAAAAGGACCCCTGGGCAGAAAGATGATAAAAAAGCTTACAATTTATCCGGAAATCAAAGAAGTTTCTGGTAAAGTTTTAGATATTTAATTTGGGGAGGAGATATGTCTGAAAAAAAACAAATAAAAAAGAAGACCCCGGTAATTGAGAAAAAAAAGGCAATCAATGTTAAAAAGGAAGAGAAACCTGAAGAACAAAAGGGATCTGAGTTGAAATCTTCTTATGTTAAAGAGCTTCAATCACCTGTTGAAGCTAAAATTGGAGGGGAGACATTTATAGGGACAGGTAGAAGAAAAACAGCTATTGCTTCTGTTAGTATATTAAAAGGATCAGGGAAAATTTATGTTAATTCACTCCCTTATGAAAAATATTTTTGTAATAGAGCTGTGCTGCTTTCTAATATTCTTTCTCCACTTAAAGAGACAAATTTGGTTGAGAGTTTTGATATTTCTGCTAAAGTAAGCGGAGGAGGGGTTTCGGCGCAGGCAGATGCTGTTAGACTTGGTATTGCGAGAGCTTTGGTTGAGTTTAGCTTTGATTTACGTAAAATTCTTCGACCTCTTGATTTATTAAAAAGAGATCCGCGCATGAAAGAACGTAAAAAATATGGACTCAAAAAAGCAAGGAAAGCTTTCCAATATACAAAACGATAAATTTTTGATATAATCGACTTTAAGTTATAAATCAGAGGCGAGAATTAAAATGCTCGCCTCTGATTCTTTAAATAAGTAAAGGAGTATATATTATGTCAAAAAGAAAGCAGATAAAATATAGCCTTATGATTCCTGGTCCAACCCCTATTCCGGAAAGAGTCCTTGCTGCCATGAATAGAGGTATGATTGGCCATCGTGGGCCCCTTTTTTCTGCTGTTATGAAAGATGTGATGGAACTTCTTCGCTGGGCATATGAAACAAAAAATGATATTTTTGTTTATCCTTGTTCGGGAACCGGCGGAATGGAAGTTGCAGTTGTAAATACTTTGTCTCCCGGAGATAAGGTTATTGTCTTAAATATTGGGAATTTTGGGTCTCGCTTTGTTAAAATTTGTAGAGCTTATGGTGTTGATGTAAAAGATGTAAAGTTTGAAAGAGGAAGGGCTGCAGACGCCGAAACTTTAAAAAACGAGCTTAAAAAAGAGCAGGTTAAAGCTGTTTTTATGCAACAAAATGAAACATCTACGGGAGTTATAAATGATGTAGAGCTTTTAGCAAAAACAGTACGCAATGTACAAGGTGATGCTTTGATAATTGTAGATGCTGTATCTGGCATGATGGCTGCCCCTTTACAGACCGATAATTGGGAACTTGATGTTGTTGTTTCCGGGTCTCAAAAAGCTTTTATGGTGCCACCTGGGGTTGCTGCTGTTTCTATTTCTAAGCGGGCATGGAAAGCTTATGAAACATCTAAGTGTTCAAAACATTATTTTGATTTTGGACTTATGAAAGAACAAGCTCCTAAAGGACATACTTATACAACTCCGCCTGAATCATTGATTTTTGGCATGAGAGAAGGCCTTACAATGCTAAGGGAAGAGGGACGCGAAAATGTATTTGCAAGGCATGGAGAAAACCGTGATCTTGTGCGTACAGCATCCAAAGCGCTTGGATTAAAGCTTTTGGCTGATGATTCCTGCGCTTCTCCCGCCGTGACTGCAATTTATCCACCGGATGGGATTGACGGTGAAGAGGTAAGAAAACTTATGCGAGAAGATTTTAATATTGAAGTGGCGCCTGGTCAATCGGAACTTAAAGGTAAAATCTTTAGACTTGGGCATTTAGGGTATGTTGATTCGCTTGATATTATATCAGCTTTTGCGGCGCTTGAGGTTTTATTTAAGCGTCTTGGCGCAAAGACTGATTTTGGAGCTGGTGTTAAAGCAGCTATGGGGCTGTTGTAATTTTATACCACAATGTCCTCTAAGAATGTAGTAATTCTTGGGACTTTTGACGGGGTACACCTTGGGCATCAAAGAATTATAAAAGATGCGGTCTCTTATGCAAAGCGCAATCAACTAAGATGTTTTGCGACAACTTTTGATCCTCATCCACAACAATTTATTTTTGGTAAAAATAAAATTAAACTTTTGACAACACTTGAAGAACGAATAGCTATGATAAAAAAGTTAGGTGTTGACGAAGTTAAGGTTCTTAAATTTAATAAAAGACTTCGAGAGCTTGAATGTGAAGAATTTATAGAAAAACATATTGTTTGTGAGTTGAAAGGCGCTATTGTTTTTGTAGGATATGATTATTCTTTCGGAAAAAACAGGTGCGGAAGAGTAAAAGAGCTGAGAAGATTTGGAGAAAAGTATGGGTTTATCGTAAAAATGGTCAAGCCTTTTAAAACGGACGAAGCTGTTATAAAATCAAGTTTTATCCGTGAACTTTTAGATAATGGTCGTTTTAGAAAAGCGCTTACTTTGTTAGGGCATCCTTATAACTTAAGCGGAAGAGTAGTAAAAGGGAGCGGAAAAGGAAGAAAATTAGGATTCCCGACTGCAAATTTATTGATTGATACAGATAAATTGATTCCTGTGCATGGGGTTTATATCGGTATCGTATGGCACAGACCTTGCCTTGTAAATATTGGTATTTGTCCGACATTTGGAATAAATATTCCCTCTGTTGAAGTTTTTATCCCAAAATTTCATGGGGATTTGTATGGTAAAATCTTAGAAATTCATTTATTTAAGCGTCTTAGAAATGAAATTAAATTTCCAAACAGTAATTTATTAAGAGAACAAGTACTTAAAGACATTGAAGATTGCTTAAATTTTAAATTTTGATTGTTTTTATTGTGAAGTCTTTTCTGATCTTGTTGTTAGAATTGCTGCGGGGATTAAACCTAAGATTGACTCTCCGATCAAAGCTAATATTCCTGATAGCAGCGCGAGCAAGATGTAGCTAAAGTTGTCCATGTGGTTTTTTCTTTTAATAATTGCAAAAGAGATTGTAAGAGATGCAACTATTGCCAATATAGTGCCTAAGTTAAAGGCTGTTTTTGTGTCTATTATTCCTAATAAGCCCATTATAGAGCCTCCTACTATGCTTGCAACAATGATTAGAACAAGATAAGCCAAATAAAATCCTAAGGCTTCAATTGCAGTTCTTTTATATGCAAAATCTGTTAAGTTTTTAAACACTAGTTAATTATATAGCTTTTTAGATTTTAAAGTCAAGCGGCGGAGCTGCCGGGCATTCCATGTGTGAGGGGCAAATGCTAAGCTATTGATTGAATGCCTTTCTAGTAAATGATATAATCATAAAATATTGGGGTTAATACTATTAGGGGTGTGTTTTGTATAATGAAAAGGAGATTAGTATGCGTAAATTTATAGTTTTATTTTTTCTTTGCCTTTTTTCTTTTGCGTTGGTTTCTTGTGATAATTCTAGCAAGAAGGATGATATTGTTACCGTTAAAATGTGGATGATGCCTAATTCTCTTGAGCCAGCAAACGATATAAGAGAAGTTTTAAAATCTTTTGAAGATGCCAATCCAAAAATAAAGGTTAATGTTACAGTTCTTGATTGGGGAGCTGCCTGGACAAAGATAACAACTGCAGCAACTTCTGGCGATACTCCTGATATAGTTCAATTGGGTTCGACTTGGGTCGGTTCTATTTCCGGAATGGGAGCTTTGTGGGAAGTTAGCGATAAAGTTTCTGAGCTTGGGGGCAAAGATGCTTTTGTCCCTGCAGCATGGGCAACTAGTGGAATTCTTGGAAGCGGTAAAACAACTGCAATCCCTTGGATTGTTGATGCGCGAGCTTTATATTATCGTACCGATGTCTTAAAAAAAGTTGGGCTTACGCCTAAAGATTTTGACACATGGAATTCTTTTAAAGAATCATTACAAAAGATAAAGGATGCAAACCTTACTATAGAAGGGCTTGAAATTGCTCCGTTTGGAATGCCAGGAAAAAATGATTGGAATGTTGTGCATAATCTTTCTCCCTGGATTTGGGGTGCAGGTGGTGATTTCTTGGCTAAAGATTTAACAACTTCGATTATTAATACTTCTCAAGCATTGGAAGGGGTAACTTTTTATGTGAATTTATTTAAAACAGGACTGGTTCCTAAAGAATTTCTTGAATTTAATACTGCACAAGTAAGTTCACATTTTAATAATGGTTCTGTTGCTGTATATTTTGACGGCCCATATGAAGTAAAAACATTAACAACTCCTCCGTCCCAGGGAGGCGCTTCTGACTCTGTGACTGCAAGAAATTTTGGAGTACTTCCATATCCTAAAGGAGGAAATGGCAGGTTTACTTTTGTTGGAGGGAGTAATCTTGCAATATTTAAAGCGTCTAAAAATAAAGAGGCGGCATGGAAAGTTGTAAAATATCTAACAAGTGATACCAATGCTCAACTTGCCTATACTAAAGCTTGTGGGTTTCTTCCGGCTTATAAAAAAGTATTTGATCATCCGTATTTTTCTGTTGATCCGGCTCGCAAAATCTTTAAAGAGTCTATTTTGTATGGTAGGGCGTATCCTTGTATACCTGCCTGGGGGATGCTTGAACCGATCCTTACCCGTCGTTTTGGTATTCTTTGGGATTATGTTACAGGTAACGAAAAAGAAATAAATAAAGAAGAAGTTCAGAAACAACTAGACCTTGCAAAAAGTGAAATGGAAGCTGTTTTGAGTCAAGGTCAGTAACCTAGGAGTTTTCATGTGTGGAATTTTTGGATACATAGGGACTAGAGAAGCGATACCCTTTTTAGTTTCAGGACTAAAAAAGCTTGAATATCGCGGTTATGATTCAGCAGGCATTGCAACTATTGATAATGGTCGTCTTTTTTCTACAAAATGTCTTGGTAAAATCGACCAACTTGAAGAAGAGCTCAGAAAGAAACCTATCGGAGGGAAAATAGGGATAGGTCATACACGGTGGGCGACACATGGTAGGCCTTCTGATGAAAATAGCCATCCGCATTCTGATTGTAAGGGGACTCTTGCCGTTGTTCATAATGGAATAGTTGAAAATTATCTTCAAATTAGACGAACCCTTTCCGAAGAAGGACATCATTTTACTTCAACCACCGATACTGAAGTTATAGCCCATTTAATTGAAAAACACTTAAGCAAAAAAGGGATATCGCTTGAAGATGCCATTAGAAAAACTCTTAATGAAATAACAGGCTCCTATGCTATTGCTGTTATATCTCAAAAGGAGCCAAATAAAATAGTTGTTGCAAGAAAAGGAAGTCCTTTGATTATAGGGGTTAAAGAAGGAGAAGCTTTTGTCTCTTCTGATATCCCTGCAATGCTTAAGTATACAGGTCAAATTATATATTTAAATGATCTTGAAATTGCGACTCTTACCGGATATGACATAAAAATTCAATCTTTAAAAGGTGATGAAGTAAAAAAAGAGATCACCCTCGTTTCTTGGGATCCGGAATCCGCGGAAAAGGGTGGATACGCTCACTTTATGCTTAAAGAAATTCATGAGCAACCGAAAGCCATTAGAGATACCGTTTGTGGCCGTGTGAAAATTGAGTCTTCTTTTATTCATTTTGATGAACTAAACTTCACAGAAGAAGAGGCGCGAAAAATAAATAGAGTTGTATTTACTGCTTGCGGAACCTCATGGCATGCCGGATTAATCGGCGAATATTTAATTGAACAGTTTATAAAAATTCCTGCTGAGGTTGAATATGCCGCAGAGTTTAGATACAGGCATCCTATTGTTGATGAAAATACCCTGGTGATAGCAATTTCTCAATCTGGAGAGACCGCAGACACGCTGGGAGCGATTTGGGAAGCAAAGGCTCAAGGGGCAAAAGTTATAAGCATTTGCAATGTTGTTGGTTCAAGTATTGCAAGAGAATCTCATGGAGTAATCTATACGTATGCGGGTCCGGAAATAGGAGTTGCTTCTACAAAGGCTTTTACCACCCAATTAACAATTATTTATTTATTTACGTTATTTCTTGCAAAAAAAAAGAAGACTATTCCTTTAAGTGAAGTTAAAAAAATGATTTCTGATCTTATTGAGATTCCTGATAAACTTGAGAGAGTTCTCCTCAAAGAAAAAGATATAGAGAAAATTGCTGGCAGGTTTTATAAGGCTAATAACGTTTTGTTTTTAGGTCGTGGCAAAGGTTTCCCTGTTGCTTTGGAAGGGGCATTGAAATTAAAAGAGATATCCTATGTTCATGCGGAAGGATATCCTGCAGCAGAAATGAAACATGGCCCTATAGCTTTAATTGATAAAAATATGCCTGTTATTGTTTTGGCTCTTCAGGGCCGGCGATATGAGAAGGTTTTGGGAAATATTGAAGAGGTTAAAGCTCGTGGAGGAAAAGTAATTTCTGTTGTTTCAGAGGGAGATCAGGATGCAACAGAAAAAGCCGATGAGGTTATTCCTGTTCCTGTAACAACTGAAGCTTTATCTTCTATTCTTGCTGTTGTTCCTTTGCAATTACTGGCTTATTATATAGCTGTTAAACGGGGTTGTCATGTTGATCAGCCTAGAAATCTGGCTAAATCTGTTACAGTTGAATAAGATGTTTGGTTTGAGTGTTTTACATCTACCAGATTAAGCTGAGCAGATTCTATTCCGTTCCATTCGTTTGATTCCAGTAAGTAGGCAAAATCATGTGATAAATTAAAGTCTATGGTCTCTTTCATCTTTCCGAAACCAAAGCCTATTGCTTCAAGATTTGTTTTTCCGTTTGAAAGTTTTAGCTTTAAATGATTTTCATTGCTTCCTACAACTTTACCCTCTCTAATTTTGAGGTTGTGGCTTGAAAAAACAGGGATTGGATTTGCCTGACCATGGGGACCCAACAATTTTAGCTCTTCTATTAAACTTAAAGTTATTTGTTCCGGGAGAATTGTTGTTTCAATATTTATTTTTGGATCATATTCTATTTTTAAGTTAAAGACCTCTTTATAAATTTTATCTTTTAATATAGGAATGTTTTCTGGAAGAATTACAAAACCTGCGGCAGCTTCATGTCCACCAAAATCCACAAAAAGCTCTTTACATGATTCTAATAATTTAAATATATTAAAATTGTCGATAGACCTTGCAGATCCTCTTCCTGTCCCTTGGTTTACGCTTATTAATATAACAGGTCTATAATATTTGTCGACAATTTTTGATGCGGTGATTCCAATAACTCCTGGATGCCAACTTTCACCTGAAACAACGATGATTTTTTCTGATTCTAAATTGTTGTTTTTTATTTTTTGAAGAATTTCATTGTTCATTAAATCTCCTATCCCTTGTCTTTTTAGGTTTGCTTTATTTAGCTCTTTTGCTAAAGTTTCTGCTTCTGCTATTGTTTTTGATATTAGTAAATTTACTGCAAGAGAAGCGTGTTTAAGCCTTCCTGCGGCATTTAGCCTTGGGGCCAAACCAAAATTTACATCTCTTATAGAAATTTCCGGCTTCAATCCTGATACATCAGCTAAAATTTTTGTTCCTATTCTTTTTCTTTCTCTTAGTATAGATAATCCTTTTTTTGCGATTATTCTGTTTTCGTTTGTTAGAGGGACAACATCAGCTATTGTTCCTAGCGCGGCTAAATCCAATAACTGTGTTAAAAAATCACTTTTAGTCTCTCCCATAATTCTTAAGAGCGCCCAGGCAAATTTAAAAGCGACTCCCGCACCCGAAAGATCACGACTTGGATGGTTTTTTTCTATCATTTTGGGATTTATAACTGCATAAGCATTTGGTATTTGTTGAGGAACATTATGGTGATCTGTTATGATAATTTCTATTCCTATGGCATTTGCCTCTTTTACTTCTGTGATACTTGAAATTCCGCAGTCTACAGTTATTATAAGGTTTGCTTTTTCATCTTTTAATTTTTTTATTGCATTGATATTTAAAGAATAACCTTCTTCATAACGATGTGGGATATAATATGATGGAGTTATTCCTATATGCTTTAGAGTTTCTATTAATATCGCGGTTCCTGTTACGCCATCAACATCATAGTCTCCATAGACAACGACTTTTTCTCCTCTTGTTTTAGCTAAAACGACTCTTTCCACCCCTTTTTTTATGTTTGGAATATCAAAAGGATCTTTTAGATTCATTAAGGTGGGGGATAAAAACTCCATGGCGTTTTGTGAATCTGTTATTTTTCTGTTTATTAAGATTTGAGCAAGAATTGGGGATACATTCAGCTCTTTTGACAGGATGTAGCTTGTTTCAGCTTCTTGGGGAAAGAAGTTCCACCTTTTCATCCTTTTTTGATTAGCATCAATTTTTGACCGTATTCCACGGGTTTTCCGTTTTCTGTCAGAATTTTGAATACTGTTCCTGAAATCTCAGATTCTATCTCGTTAAAAAGTTTCATGGCTTCAATTATACAGACAACTTTTCCCGTAGATACATGATCTCCGACCTTTACAAAAGGGGGTGAGTCAGGTGATGGAGCGGCGTAAAAAGTACCGACCATTGGAGATGTTATTGCGATTAAATCTTCTTCTGCATTTTTTTCATCTTCTTTTTTGATGGTATCGGATGTAATATTTTTAGCATTTACTGTTGTTTCAGATGCTGTTGCAGTTGGAATGACTAAACCTCCTCGTTCACGCCTTATCTCGTATTTTGTTCCTTTATCTTCTATAGTAATTCCGGAAATATCTTCGTTTTTTACTATTTCGATGAGCTTTTTTAATAATTCGAAATCTACCATTGTTTTTCCTCCTGAAAGAATTATGCTCTTCCTAAATATTTTCCGTCTCTTGTATCAACTTTTATGATATCTCCAACTTTTGTAAAGAATGGAACAGACGGAACGGTATACCCTGTTTCTACTGTTGCGGGTTTTCCGCCTGAGACAGTATTGCCTTTAAATTCCGGAGCCGTGTCTGTTACCTTTAAATCTACAGAGGTTGGAAGGTTTACTTCTAGCGGCTCTGCTTCGTAAAAAGCGATATTTACAATAAAACCTTCTTTTATAAAGTGCGCTGATCCCCCCATCTGTTCTTTTGTAAGTTCTATTTGGTTGAAATTTTCTTGATCCATAAAATTATACTTTTCACCGTCGTTATACAGATATTGCATGGGGCGATATTCAATGTGAACCTTTTCCAGTTTTTCGCCCACATTAAAAGTATCTTCTATTACGGCTCCCGTGCGAAGATTTTTCATCTTAAGGCGAATCCTTGCTTGTTGGGCCCATTTTATGTGGTTATATTCAACACACTTAAAAAGTTCCCCTTTGTATTCAAACGTATTACCGGCCCTTATTTCTGTTATAGATACTGACATAATTTAATGACCAATTTCATCCTTCTGCCGGATGGGCAGGCAATGTCTAATGAAAACATGATTATTTTATAATATTACTATTTATAGAGGGTTTTTGCAATTTGTTTTTCAAATGTTAAATTTCATTGTTTTTTGGTTCAGATTTATTGTAAAATACCTTAATGAAGAAGATCGCAATAATAGGATTGGGATTAATCGGGGGATCGTTGGCTTTAGCTTTTAAAAAAGCTGGTTTTTATGTTATAGGTATCGCAAGGAGAGAAGAGACCCTTCTTGAGGCAAAGGAGAGGGGGGCTATCGATCAGGGGTCTTGCAAGATAAAAGATGTTGCGGCTGCTGATTTTGTCTTTATATGTACCCCCATAAATCTTATTATTCCAATATTAACAGAAGCTATTCCGCATTTAAAAGAGGGGGCTGTCGTTTCTGATGTCGGATCTACAAAGCAGGAAATAGTCTCCTGTGCCGAAAAGATGATGCCTAAGGGGATTTTTTTTGTTGGTGGACATCCTATGGCAGGAAAAGAGAAGGTCAAATTTGAAGAGGCGGAGGCCTCTTTATTTTACAATAAAAGGTGGATATTGACTGAGACTTTAAAGTCTGACAAAAAAGCCACTCTTGCTATAGAAGAGTTAATAAAGGTGACAGGCGCTCAAATTTCAAGGCTCAGTCCCAAAACGCATGATCTTGTAGTTGCGGCAATAAGTCATATGCCCCTTGCCGTTGCTGTTGCTCTTGTAAATGCGGTAGGGGGTGAGGTTGAAAAAGAGCTTATGTTTAAATGTGCAGCTTCGGGATTTTTTGATACCACAAGGATAGCTTCGGGGGATCCTGTTTTGGGGATTGATATGTTTGTAACCAATAAAAAGGCTGTTTTGAAAATGATAAAAGCTTTTAAAGCATCTCTTTTTCTTCTTGAAAAATTTATAAAAAACGGGGACATTGAATTTATAAAAAAAGAAATTGAGAGAGCAAAGATTGTTAGGGATAAAAGTTGTAGTCTTGCCAATTATTCGAAATGAATCCCGATTATTCACCCCTACCGATTAGGAAATCGGGGTTAATAACTAACCAAACCATCAAGCTTTTAAGGCTTATGTTTTAAGTTATGTTTCACGGCCTGTCAAGGCCCTTGACTTTTTGTTGCTATTTCCCTAAGATTACAATACTATGCGGGTTTTGTTTTTTATTGTCATTTTTTTGTTTTTTTTGTTTTCTTCCAGTTTGCTGGCTATCCCTTCCGTGGGAAATTCACCTCCTAAAATTTCTTTAACTAATTTGAACGGTAAAATTATTAATTTTCCTAATTCTGAAAATAATATTACAATTTTAACTTTTTTTGCTTCTTGGAGTAAATCTTGTGATGAAGAAATTAAAGTTTTAAATAGAATATATCATGAGTATAAAAATAGTGGATTGAAGATTTTTGCCATCTCTTTTGACAGGAAATTTGATACACTAGAAAAATTTGTGAAAGATGAAAACATTGAATTTGAAATTCTTATAGATAAAAACTTAGTATCGATAAATAAATATGCAATACTTATTTTGCCTACTACGTTTGTTATTGATAAGGAGGGCAATATTGCAAGTATTTTTGTAGATTTTGACGATAAGCTTGAAATAACACTTAAAAACTTTATAGATTCTCAGCTTGATAAATAGCATGAGGCTTTATTCATATCTTAATGCTTCAACAGGATTCAGATTGCCGGCTCTTATCGCAGGATAGACACCTGAAAAGACACCTATTATTATAGAGACTGTACACGCAAGCACTATAGACCACATTGAAACTGCAAGGGGAAGACTTAGAAAATACATAATTAATAAAGAGACAACAATTCCCAGTATTATTCCTATTAAACCGCCTATAAAACTTATAACTGTGGCTTCAACCACAAACTGTATAAAGATATCATTCTTTTTTGCTCCGATTGCTTTGCGAATCCCAATTTCTCTTGTCCTTTCTGTTACGGATACGAGCATTATGTTCATAATGCCGATACCGCCGACAATAAGTGATATAGCTGCAATTCCTCCGACTACACCTGTTAAAATGCCTAGGATGTTACTTAAAAGATCCATTGATTCTTCCTGTGTATCAACACGGAAATCTTTTTTTCCATGGCGAAGAAGCAATATATCTTCTACTTCTTGCTTTAATTTTTCTATGTCTTTTTCGCTTTTTGCTGCCATCCCAATTTCTATCAAGTTATTGGAATTATATATGTCTTGTGCTGTTGTTATTGGAATGGCAACTATGTCATCATAGTCAAAACCCACCAGTGTTCCTTTGTTTGTAAAAACTCCAATTATAGTAAAAAAATAGCCTTTAAGCTTTATTCTTTCTCCTATAGGAGATAATCCGCCAAACAATTTTTGTGCAACAGTGGGACCTATTACCATTACTTTTCTTTCATCAACTACATCTGCGATTGCAAGAAATCTGCCTTCCTTTACAGGATGGGTGAAAACATATATATAATCCGGAGAGACGCCAAAAACAAAAGGGATTTTTCTTGTTAGTCTTCCGTAACTTACTTCTCCCTTTCTTATGATTCTTGGATCTATGTATTTTAAGTATTTTGATTTTTCTTTAATTGTAACAGCGTCCTTATAGGTGAGGGTTGAATCAAGCATACTCAAAGTTCCAAAAGGCCCTTCACCTTCCTGCCATGCTCTAACTTCAAGATAATTGGTTCCTTCTCCAAAACTTGCAATACTTGCATGTACATAGGCTTTTGCTCCTTCTCCCATGCTCACAAGCACGATAACCGCAAAAACTCCAATAATGACCCCGAGCATGGTAAGAAAGGTTCTTACTTTGTTTGATCCCAAAGCTTTCAAAGCCATTTTTATGTTTTCTATAATTTTCATAAGATGTTTATTTGGTTGAGTTTTTGATCTTCTAAAAGCAAACCATCTTTTAGTACAATTTTTCTTTTTGTATAGGAGGCTATATCCGGTTCATGTGTTACAAGGATGATTGTTGTCCCCTGATTATTTAAGTTTTGAAGTATTTTTATTATTTCCACACTGCTTTTGCTGTCTAGATTTCCAGTTGGTTCATCTGCCAATATTATGGCAGGGTTGTTAATAAGTGCTCTTGCGATGGCGACTCTTTGCATTTGACCTCCAGACATTTCTTTAGGATAATGATTTGCTCTGTCTTTTAGTCCGACATCTTCTAGAATTTTTTTTGAATGTTTTATTCTTTCTTCGTTGTTCTTTCCGGCATAGATCATTGGCAATTCTATGTTTTCTATTGCGGTAAGCCTCGGAAGTAAATTAAACATTTGAAAGACAAATCCTATTTTTTCGTTTCTGACTTTTGCCAATTCATCATCATTAAGATTTTCTGTGTTTATATTGTCTAAGATGATTTTGCCTGATGTCGGTTTGTCCAGGCAGCCTATCATATTCATAAGGGTTGATTTTCCACAGCCTGATGGGCCCATAATTGAAACAAATTCACCCTTGTCTATGTTGATAGATACTCCATTGAGTGCAGGAACGTCTACTTCCCCCAGTGTATAAATTTTTTTTATATTTTCTATTTGAAGGGTATGACCTTTATTCATTATTTATGATTTTTACATTTATTCCGTTTTCTAATTCAAGTACATTGGATATTGCAATTTCGTCTCCTTCTTTGAGCCCTTTTGAAATTTCTACATTTGAAGAATCTTTGACTCCTATTTCAATTGGTATTTGAAAAGCTTTGTTGCCTCTTATTATGTAAGCTACTATTTCACGCCTTTTATTTTGAGCGACGGCAGAGCGGGGAATAATTAAAGCGTTAGGTTTTTCTTCTATAAGCATATCTACATTAACAGACATTCCTGGACGGAATTTGCCTGTCGCATTTTCGGGAAGCGCAACTTTTGCCCGAAAAATTTTATTTTCTTCATCCGGCTTGATAATTCCGGACGTTTTTTTTAATTCAGCCTTGTAATTTATCCAGGTTATCTTTCCTATAAACTCATCATTTGGATAGGCTTCAGAAAATATTTTAACTTCTTGAGCGACCCTTGCGTTGGCTATATCTGCTTCATCTATCTGGATTTCTATCCATTGTTTTGATAAATCTATTACCGATATTACGGGTATGCCTGGAGGGACTATTTCACCTTCATTTATTTTAACGTATGTTACCACTCCATCAATTGGAGTGACTATTCTTTTGTTTTCCATCATTGTTTTTGCATTTTGTAATTGTTGTTCTGACGCAAAACCTTGTTCAAAAAGTTCTTTTGTGCTTTCATAGTCAAGATGTGCTTGTTCATAAGCATCAAGTGTTGCCAGAATTTTCCCTGATTTTACCTGGTCACCCTCTTTTACATATATTCTTATTACTCTTCCCCCAAGGCTTGATCCTAATTCAGCCATATTAGCTGTGATTACGCCTGGAGTTGATATATAAGAAGCAATCTTTCCTATTTTTGCAAAGTCTGTTTGAATTTTTATTTTTTTTCCTTGTTGTGAAAATAAAAAGAAAAATAAGCCCAATATTATTAAAAGACCGAGAATTATGAGAAGCTTTTTATTCTTAAACATTTTTACCCCCTATTTTGTTATTAAATTTATAATTTCAAGATTACTGTTTATTTTAATATTTCAGATTAAAGATCAAATAATTTCTTTTCCAACAAGTTTGTTTAACTTGGCTTTTGCTATTTGTAAATTAACTTGTGCATCTAAGTTGTCAATGCGTGCCTGAGTAAGAGCTACTTCTGCGTCAATAACCTGAAGGTTTATTCCTACTCCTGCCGAGTACCTAATATTTGCTACTTTATAGTTTTCTTCTGCTATTTTTAATGCTTTTTCAGTGCTTTGAATTGTTTCTTTTGTGGATTTAAGCTCTGAAAAGGCATTTCGTGTTTCTAATGCTATACTATTTTTTACGGAATTTTCATTTGCTCTTTGCGCGTCTAAATCTGCCGATGCTTTTTGTATTTTGCCAGGAAGTGTCATATCAAGGATATTCCAGGACGCAGAAATAAGCGCTGACCATGAGTTCACATCTGTGAAATAACTTGGATATTGTGTGTAATCCGAGTTATATGTCCCTATGGCAAAAACTGATGGGAATAAATCTGACTTTGCAATTTCAAGGTTGTCGTGCGCAGTCTTTTTGGTTAATAGGAATTCTTTCCATTCTGGTCTGTTTTCATAAGCAGCTTCCAATATATTTTCATAAGGCGGGATAAGGGAAATTTCGTTTGAAAGGTCTGCATATTCTACTTCCAGTCTATGATCAAACGGATAGCCTAAAGCGCTGTTTAACGAATTCTGGGCAATTATCAGGCTGTTTTTAGCTTTTGATAATGTTATTTCAGCATTAATGTTTTGAACTTCCGCACGCAGGACATCTGATTTCGTGGAAATCCCTGTAGAAAACATGGTTTTGGCTTTTTCTAGATGATTTTTTGCCATATTGTATGCTTGCTCTGATAGTTGGACTAGCTTTACCGCCCTTATTAATCCATAATATGCAACTGTTGTATCAAAACTTACAGAAAGAATTGTTTTGTTAAGTTCTTCAAGAGTAATTTCGTAGTTGTTTTGCGCTAATCTTAGCTGTGAGGTGAGTTTCCCTCCTGTAAAAAAAGGTTGTACAAGCGAAAAACCTAATTTTCTTACAGGTATTTGTTCGTCGACTCCTGCGATAAAAGATTGAGTTGCAGGAATTCCCCCTACGTTGGTTGTAAAAACCATCTGATATGGTTTTGAATAAATTTGACCTGTTGACGCTTCAATTTTTATATTTGGGAAAAAGGCTCCCATAGCTTGAAATGCTTGGCCTGAAGCAGCTTCTAAAACTTTTCTTGCAGTTATAACAGATGGATTTTTATCCGTTGCAATTTTTATACTTTCTTTTAAATTTAAAGCAAACGCGGAGGATGAAAAAAATAAAATTAATATAAAACCTATAAGTTTTTTCATAATTAGTTCTCCAAACTTTTAATTATAATCTTTTTGAATATGATATTATAACATTTAAAAAGCTTTTTTTCTTGATTTTATTCTTGATGAAATGGGATTAAAATCCCCCTTGTATTTTTTTTTATTTATGATATAAGTATTTCTTGTTGTTCTAAATTTGAATGGCAGGCTAAAAGCCCTCAGAGGCATTTCTGTTGAAGTCTTTGAGGGCTTTTATTTTTGCTTGAAATGTTTATGGATAAGGAGTTAATTAGATGTTAGGACCTATATCAAAAGCTTCGGATAATGAGTTTCTTGTTTTAAAAAGTGTGAAAAGAGATGGGGTTTCTTCTAAGAAGGACGATAAAAGCATTGTTGCAGGCGAGAGTTTAAAAAGGAAAAACAATACTGATCGTTTTCACTTTGAATTTGGTTCTTTGCAGGAACTTACCCCTATAATTGCTTGTTTTATAGAAGAAATAAACGATATTGTTTGTTTTTCACGAGTTGAAGATCGAGTCTTTATGCTTTCAGATGTTGCTGCGAAAATGTTAGAAAAAGGAGTTAACAAAAGAATCGTCTTGGCTGTTTTTGAAAGGGCGTTGGAAGAAACAGGAAGGATTGAAAATAAGGATATTGCTAGAAAGTCTATATTGTTAGTTTTAAAGAAGATGTTTTCTGCGGATCTTTTTGAGTCTGCCATGTATTTTTTGAAGGATAAAGGGCTTTTTGCATTATTAGATTCTAACTTATTAGACTCTTTCATGGATTTTTTAAGTAATAAAGAGATTGATGATGAGAGCAAATTTGATGCATTAGCAGGTTTTGCGAAAGAGGCTGCTACATGTTCTTCTCTGGGGAATATAAATGAGGGATTTAAAGAAAAGATTTTAGTTTACATGTTGTCTTTTGGTGAAAGCATGGTTAACAAAGGGATAGATATGACTGATTTTGTTAATAATGGTTTAAACTTAGCAAGAGATCTCAAAAAAAGCGCTAGTAGAATTCTTAGATTTTGTGATTTTGCTAAATTTATGGATAGTATCAGAGCTAGGCAGGAAGATATTGTTGTTGTTTTGGATGAAGCTTTAAATTTAGCAATGAAGGATAAAGAGATAAATAGGGGAGCTGCGGTCAATTTACTTACATTAACAGTATCTGATATGAAGTTAAATATCGAAAATACAAAGAATTTGTTTGATAAGAACTGGAAGTTTGCCGAAAACATTCCTAATCTGGATGATCGATTTGCTTGTATGGTGCTTATTGCTAAAAATATGGTTGTTTATGGGTTTGATATTTCTGAAAAGTATAGAAAATTAGAGCTGACAGGTAAGAAAATATTGAGCTGTTTGATTTTTGATGATAGAGACGATCTGAAAAAGGAGATTGCCGGAATTCTTCAAAGCGTTTCTTCTTTAGGTCTTTTCCCCAGCCTATTAGATTATGCAATAGATTTGGCCAAGAGAAATAGATTGAACCCAGATTATTCACCCCAATTATTAGGAGGAATTTTAAGCCTCGATAATGATAATCGGGGTTGATTCCTGATATCACCGTGAATAATCGGGGTGAATATAGATTCTATTGCAAGTCTGATAAATGAGTCAAATTTCTTACAAAGTGAAAGAGCTTTATAAAAAAATTAGACAAATATGCTATTGAAATTTATTTTTAAAATTTACGAAAATAATATAGAGAACACCTTATAATGATAGGCTTTTATGAAAGGCGGAAATAAGAGATGACAATACCTATAACATCTTTTGCAAGTAGTTCAGGGTGTTTTGTTGCAAAGGGAAAAATGGGAAAGCAGAATCTTCGAGTTAATGCAAATGTAATTTTAAATCTACCAGTGCAGACGTACAAAAGAACAGAAGTTTCCGTTTTTAATGTCCTTTTTTCGTGGCTTGGCAGGGCTTTTTGTTTTTTTGCCGACATTGCCAAAGCTAATATAAAATTTGAAGCAGTAGTTGCAAGTCCTCTTGAGCAGACAAAGATTTTCAAAAGAAATTTTATTAAGAATCCTACTTTGATAGAGGAGAATCTTCAGGCGGGAGTCGGATTTGAAGTTGCTTTTTTATCATCAAGAGGGCATATGACTGTTTCCTCGAAATCGGTTATTCTTAAGCGGGTTAAAGTAAGAAAGACTGATTGTTTTGTAAAAGAGGTTGATTGCGAGAATCTGTCTAATATTAAGCAGATTGCCCGAGAATCGTGGGCATTAAGAAAACTCATGTCCCTGGGGATAAGTGATTTGTTTGTTTCATCAAGCGAAAACAGTATTACTACCCGTTTTGTTGAGGGAGTTAATCTTTCTACTCTTTTAGAAAACGGGCATTTAACAGAGATGCAAAAATGGTTTGTTGTTGCGAGGGTGGCTGAGGAATTGGAAAAAATTCATTCCGCAGGAATTGTACACGCGGATATAAAGGTTGAAAACATAATGGTAACGCCGGAAGGATATGTAAGAATTATTGACTTTGGCGAAGCCCGCAAGGAGGGATCGCTTATTACTCGGGAAGAGCGATTCTCCGAGGATTTTCAGTTTTCTCCCAATTACGCAGCCCCTGAACTTATGATGTCTGACGGAAAAGGGAATGTTGTTATTAAAAAAAGCATGGATGTTTTTGGCTTGGGAATGATTGTCGCTGAAATGTTCGGCAGAGAAAAAGAGGCCCTTTCTTATAGGAACGGGGTCTATTCTGAAGCGCAAAATGATTTTGTGTTGAGTGTTTTGCAGGGTTTATTAAAAAGAGATCCTGATAAACGGATGGGATTGGCGACTTTTTGTAATAATATAGAAGTTTGGCTTAGAAAAAAGCATATAGATAACGGATATTATGTCAGGAAAAGAATGATCATGGAAAGAGAAGCTGCCTAGTGCGCTTTTTCAATAATGTTTTTGGCAAGTTTAACAGCTTGGGCGGCATCTGCTCCATATGAAGCATTTATTCTTTCCGCATAATCGTCTGTAACAACGGCGCCGCCGATTATAACGGGGATATTAAGCCCTTCCGCTTTTAATTTCATGGTAATATTCTTCATTTCAAGCATTGTTGTGGTAAGCAGGGCAGAAAGAGCTATTGCATTTGGCTTTTCTTTTTTTGCTGTCTCTATTATTTTATCTGTTGCGACATCTTTGCCCATATCTATTACAATAAAACCGTGGTTTTCCAGAAGCATTTTTACGATATTTTTGCCTATATCATGGATATCTCCATGGACAGTTGCAATCAGTATTTTTCCTATATTTTTTTTGTTTTCTTTTGGAATTTTTTCTTTGCACAGATTAAATCCGACGGTCATAGTCTCTGCGGAGGATAACACCTGAGGAAGAAAATAAATTTTCCGGCTAAACAGATCTCCCACTTCTTCCATCGCGGAAGTCAAAGCTTCATCTATTATTTTTTGTGGGTCAACTTTCTTTGCTAAAGCATCCTGAACTAGAATTTTCATGAGCTTTAAATCGCCATCCAAAACAGCATCTTTAATATTTTTTAAGTTCTTAAATTTTATATCTTTTGTTTTTTTTATGATATTTTGATGGTTTTTGTGTTTATGGGAATTTTCTATTTCTGATTTTAGTTTTATGATAAGATTTTTTTTCTTTTTTTCTTTGTCTCCTATAAAGGCAAGTTTCCGCTCTGCTGTTTTTCTTATTTCAGGGTCATTTAAGTCTATAATTGCCGCATCTAACCCGTATAAAATTGCCAATTGGAGGAATATGGCATTTATTTTGCTGCGGTTTGGAAGCCCGTGAGATATATTGCTTATTCCTAAAGATGTTTTAACTCCATATTTTTCTTTGATAATAGGGATTGCTTTTAATGTTTCAAGTGAAGCATTTAATCCTACGCCTGCTGTTATCACTAAATTATCAATAAAAATATCTTCTTTTGGTATTCCAATTTTTAGAGCTTTTCTAACTATCTTTCCCGCAATTTCTACTCTTTCTTCATGATTTGAAGGAATTCCTTTTTCATCTAAGGTTAATCCGATAATTGCAGCTCCATATTTTTTCGCTAGGGGCAACATTTTTTCTAGGCTTTCAGTTTTTGCATTAACCGAATTTAACATGGCTTTTCCGCAGAATTCTTTAAGTCCACTTTCTATCCCGCTTGGGCTTGGAGAATCAATTGAAAGTGGGGTTGGAACAGCTTTTTGAACAATACTCACCGCCTCTTTCATGTTGTTAGTGTCGTCTCCTTCTGGAATGCTGATATTTACATCTAGAAGATCTGCGAGATTTTTGGTTTGAGAAACGGCTTCTTCTCTTATAAGAATAAATTCTTTTGATTTTATATCTTCTCTTAATGGTTTTCTTCCTGTTGGGTTTATTCTTTCTCCAATCGTTAAAAGCTTGTTTGGGTTTAATTCGACGACTTTTGACCTACTTGCAAACCTTGTTCGGAAGGGGGCGACTAAAAAAATCTTTTCTTTTTTTAATTTTGTTGCGCGCGGTATTTTTTGTCTTATTGATGAGATATGTTCGGGAGTTGTTCCGCAACATCCGCCGATGATTGCAATTCCCATTTGGAAAAATTTTTTGGAGTATTCTGAAAATTCATCAGGAGTCATTTTATAAATGGTTTTATCGTTTTCTATTACCGGCATTCCCGCGTTTGGCATTACCATTACAGGCTTCTTGCTTTCGCTTAAGATTTTTTGTGCTATGGGGAGTATACCTGCTGGTCCTGATGAACAATTAATTGAAATAACATCTACTCCTAAGGATTCAAGGACTACTACAGCTGCTTCAGGCGGAGTGCCAAATATTGTAGTTCCGTTTTCATCGTATGTCATGCTGGCTATTATTGGCAATTTTGTTTTTTCTTTTATTCCGATTATAGCCGCTCGCATCTCTTGTAGATCAGAAATTGTTTCAATGCAGAGACAATCAGCTCCGGCGTCTTCCATGGCTTTTGCCTGTTCGGAAAAAACTTCTGAAGCTAAATCAAAAGATATTTCCCCCAAAGGCTCTAATAATTTGCCAAGGGGACCTATTGACCCGCAAACAAATACTTCGTTGCCGGCTATTTCTTTCGCGAGCATAACTCCCGCTTTATTTATTTCTAGAACTTTATCTTCTAATTTGTAGTCTTTTAGTTTTAGTCTGTTTGCGCCAAAAGTATTTGTTTCTATTATGTCAGCTCCCGCATCCACATATTTTTTATGAATGGATTTTATTAATTCCGGATTTTTTATGTTTTGGATATCAAAGCCTTCTTCGGGTTTTATCCCTCCCTCCATGAGCAGAGATCCCATTGCCCCATCTATTATCAGTACATTTTTCCCTACTATTTCTGTAAATTTACTCATTGCTATCCCCTGATTTTTGCTGTTTAGTATATTTCATTACTAACGCGTTTTCATTATTGTCTTGATAATAATTCTTACGTTTTGATATTATTTCAAACCCGAATTTTTTATACAAATTTTGGGCTGCTATATTTCCTTCTCTTACCTCTAAAAAGAACAGATCGCATGGTGATTTGAGGATTTCTTCCATCATTTTTTCTCCGAACCCTTTTCCTCTGTATGAAGGACTCACTGCCATATGTAAAATATGGCCTTCATTTTTTACAGCCTCGAAACAGATAAATCCTTTTATGGTATTACTATCTGTCAAAACATAGATATTTTTTAGAGCTGATTCTATCTGAGATTTTGACCATGGCTTTTTAAATGATTTATTTTCAATATCCAAAATTGTTTCAAAGTCTTTTTTTTCTGCTTTTCGTATAATCACAGATTTTTATTATATCATTTTTTCTGTTTTGTGTGATTATGATGAGGTGAAATTTTAGTTGCCGAACATTGTTTTTACAAATAAAGTTACAGTTTTTATATAATGTGCTGAAGGGAAGAGGAGAAGTTGGGAAATAATGAGGGTTCCAATAACTCTGCCCAATATGATATAAAAGACCATTGATCTGACATCTGATTCCGGTCGTTTGCCTCGTGCCGCCTGATCGGTAATTAACGCTGCTGTCGGGTCAACCATTATTGTCAGAAGAATTGTTGCAATGCCGTTTACAATCGCGGAAAGTTGTGTTGCGGTGACGCGATATTCCGGGACCATGGCTCCCGCAAGCATTGACGCTAAAACGCCTATAGCGTAAATCGAGACCATAATAGCGTTAAATATTAAAAATGCTTTAGGGATGTTTTTTAAAGATATTTCCCTGAAAGATCTTTTTGTCGGAAATTTGAATAATTTAATAAAACTCCAGATTTTTCTTGGCCATAAATTTTGAATAATCATCTTTGGGAGAGAACCTGTTTTTTCAAATTTATCGATTGCCCGTGTATATAGGGCAATAAAAAACGGGGACAAGACCGCGCCTATGAGGTTGCCTATAAAAGCGGCAAAGATTATCATTCTGAAGTTGTAAAATAATACATCAGTGTTTTTGTTTAAAATTGCCGTGTCAACCATTCCGCCGAGAAAAGGGGCCTGGAACATGTTTGAGAGACGCGCAATTAGCAACGTGGCATTAACAAAGGATAAAGAAGTTGCAATATGTCGTGTTCTGATTCCTGCAAGCCTCAAACAAGAGGCAGATGTTTCTGCTAAATGTATGATTGCCGTAAAAAAACATATTACTATAAGTGGCGTCATTTATATTATATAATTATACCATAGGCAAAATATATACAAGGAGGAGAAAAAATGAGTGACATTATAAAGCATATAAATGATAGCGAATTTAATGTGGAAGTGGCACAGTCTCAGGTTCCCGTCTTGGTCGATTTTTGGGCTCCATGGTGTGGCCCTTGCCAGATGTTAGGGCCTGTTTTGGAGAAGGCCGCAGCAAAATTAGAAGCCAAGGTGAAGTTTGTAAAAATAAATACAGATGAAAATCAAGAGATGGCGGCTCAGTTGGGAGTTAGCGGAATTCCATCCCTTTTTATTTTTAAAGATGGGAAGATGGTGTCAAATAAAGTTGGTTTTATCCCTCAGGCAACACTTGAAGAATGGCTAAATAAGAATATTTAAAAAGATTGTTTTATTGTCTTTTTTCCTTTATGAAATTTGCAGAGTACTTTACACCGATTAGGAAATCGGGGTTCACGTTAGAATCAATAACCAACAAATTGTCAAACATTACTTACGGTATGAATAATCGGGGTCGTAGATTGCCCATACCTGTTAAGATTCTTACAAAGGTCTTGACAGTTTTAGATATTTTGTATTACAATGTAATACAGGTGAGTATTTGGAGGTGCTTATATGGCTAATCGAAGAATTTTAACTTTATCATTACCCTATGAAACACTGAAAGAGGTTAATGAGATCGCAAAGGAGGAAAAACTTTCAAAAAGCGAGCTTTTTAGGCAGGCTGTTGCAGATTTTATAGGGAAGATAAAATGGGAAAGAGCTTCTCGATACGGAAGAAAAATTGTTATGCAAAATAAAATAAGTGAAAAAGATATAGAGAAAATTGTTCATGACTTTAGAAAAAAATAAACTAACAGTTGTTCTTGATACAAATGTTTTTATCTCCGCATTGATTTTTGGGGGTATCCCATTTGAACTCTTTGATCTTTGCAGGCAAGGCAGGATAAACTTAGTTGTTTCCTCTCATATTCTTTTGGAGTTTGCAAGAATTTTACAGACAAAGTTTAAGTTTTCAAAAAAAATGGCGCTTGATGTTGTTTCAGAGATACGAAGGATTTCTAAAATTGTTTATCCTAATATTAAAATAGATATTGTTAAACAAGATTTATCTGACAACAAAATAATAGAATGCGCGGTAGAGGGTGGGGCAGGATATCTTGTTTCAGGTGATTCACATCTGTTGGATATTAAATATTATAAGACAATTAAAATTGTGTCGCTGTCGGAATTTCTAAAATTTATTTAAGCTTTTTTTAAAATGATAAAACTTACTATCCAATACGATGGCTCTTCTTTTTCAGGGTATGAACTTCAGCCTGGCAAACGTTCTGTTCGTGGAGAAATAAAGACCGCATTATCAAAGATATTTGGTAAAGAAATTGATGTTGAAGCTGTTTCTCGCACCGATGCATGCGTTCACGCGATTTCTCAAATCGTCTCTTTTTCTGTCGACCACAAAATGCCTGTACAAAAAATCGCGCATGTTTTAAACACATTTCTCCCTCCTGATATCAGGGCGATAGATTCAAAAGAGATGAAAAAAGAGGGGAAAATTCGTCATCTGGTTAAATCCAAAGAGTATCAATATCTTATTTTTAACGGAAAAGTGCTTCCTCCGTTTTTCAGGCATTACATTTGGCATCTCCACCAGAAACTTGACCTAAAAGCAATGAAAAATGGGGCTGGATTTTTTAAAGGGCGGCACAACTTTAAATCTTTTTGCGCTTCACGGTCTAATTTATATCTTCGAGGAAAAAAGCTTAAAGAGGCTGATTTTGTAAGGACTATATATAAAGTTTCAATTTCAAACAAAAAGATAAATTTATGGGACGGTTGTTCTATCCCGGTCATCAGCCTGAAATTTAAAGGAGATGGCTTTTTGTACAAAATGATCCGTAATATTGTGGGGACTTTGGTTGAAGTGGGGCTTGGCAAGAGAGACCCGTCAGATATTAAAAAGATAATCGCTAAAAAGAGCAGGAAATACGCAGGGAGATGTGCGCCGGGGGAGGGATTGTGTCTGGTGAAGGTCTCTTTTTGAAATAGGGAAGAAGAGGTAACGTTCTATGTTGTAGCTTCTTTCATTAAAACATGCAATTATGATCCTAGTATTTCGAAGAATTAATTGATAGAATCCTAATTCATAAGGGGTGATTTTTGTGAGACTAAATAGTAACTCGATTTTTGACTTCAAATTTAATTGGTATCCTTATATGCCATGCGCAGAAAATGCGACTGCTGACACTAAGAAAAGCGAGCCGGAAAAAAATAAAAGCACTGGAGATAGTGGCGTGCAACCAACTGAAATTGAATATTCTTGTGATCAAGAACCAACGGGCTTAAAAAGAGCAGAATGTAAAGTTTGGCAGAAAGCAGGAGAGTGGTTGCTTGGGAAGGATTTCAGTAAAAAGCTTGGTGAAGCTTTTGAAGTTGGCTCACATGAGTAAAATAGTTTCTTTCGATTCTACCCCTCCAATTGTTGTCATGACTTTTATCTTGGGCAGTTTTTTAGGCTGGGGATTGGGGAAGCTTAACCCTGATATAGGCTAAGGAAGCTATTTTTCATGAAAAGAGAAAAATTTATGGGATATTTGCTGATTCTAGTTGCTTTATTTGTTTTAATCGGGATGATTGTTTCTAAATTTATTGCTTCATTGCATTTTTGGTTTTTTATTGATGTTGCAGTTATTTT
>MEUA01000018.1 GCA_001771505.1 candidate division WOR-1 bacterium RIFOXYB2_FULL_36_35 | reverse complement strand
CAAATCTGTTAATAGAATCATTTATGCTTTAGTTTATACATTAAACAATGGAGAGGTACCCAACAAATTTACACAACTTTCTTGACATCAGCATTTTTACTTATAGGGATCATTTTCAGTAAGTTCATATCATCTCCTATCATCCTCAAAATCAAAACCCAGCTGGAATTCTTTTCTTTTTTGAATAAAAAGATCTATCGCTTCATCGAGTTTGTTCGACGAAAATAATCTTTCGAAAGTTTTTTTAAGATCACTTCCAACAGCAATTTTACCGTTTTCAAGTTCTCTTATGTATAAACACCCCAATATATCAAAAGATATACCAATCTTTGTTTTTAAAGCGATTTTTATAGCCTTTTTTAATTCTTGATCTATATTTTTTTTAATGCTGATCATCTTTACCCCGATTATTCATAGACTAACATAATTCTAGCAGAGTGTTGAAAATTTTCCCAGGTATGAACCCCGATTTTCTAATCGGGGTGAATTATCGGGGTTTATTTTCTGCAAAGCTAAACCTATAAAAGATATTATACACCAACAAAACAATGAAAATTTGTATTTATACGGAAATTCTACTTTCTCACAGGCAAAGAGATAATTCCTGTACGAATTTTTTTAAGGATGAATAATAAAAGTAAATAAGTTATAATAATGGCATTCTTAGGTGAGGTTATAAAATTATATTTTCAAAGAAAATTATATGAAATTAACTGTTAAATCTATTTTAATACTTGTTGCGTTTCTTATTATTTTTATTAACTTTGTAGATGGATCAACTTCTTTAAAAAATTGGACTTTGGCAAAACCTTTAAGCAGCTATGAGGGAGATGCGTATCAACCTCAAATATCGATAAACAGGAATGGAGACGCAATTGTAGTTTGGGCTCAGCAAGACGGATATTCGGAAAGATTTAAAATCTGCGGAAGCTATTATACAAAAAATAATTGGAAACAACTGAAAGAAGTTAAAACTTTGCTAACCGATGGCATTAATATCGCGGATTTGCCAAAAGTTGCAATTAATGATATGGGAAATGCTGCTCTTGTTTTTACACAAAGTCATAAAGAGGACGATTTATCTTATGGTCAGATTAACGTATTCTCCGCTTTTCTTTCGGGTAAAGAATGGTCACCTTTAAAAAAAATCAGTTCCAATATGACATGGGATGGTGTTTTTTCGCCGGCAATCGCGATTGACCCAAAAGGAGATGCGTTTGCCGTTTGGATGCAAACAACAACTCCTAATAAACATATTTTTTCCAATCATTATGCTAAAGGTAAATGGGAAAAATCCGAACTTATAAGCGATATTAACGTTAAAGATTCTTACAATCCACAAATAGCAATTAACTCAAAAGGAGATGCGTTTGTTGTCTGGGATCAGCTTGACAAAGACGTGTATAAAGTCTTTGTCAACTCTTCCTCAGGCGGCCGCTTTCAAACCCCTAAAACAATAAGCAATAACACTACAGGACATGCTTACGACCAACAACTGGCAATTGATAAAAATGGGAATGTTTTTGTCGTTTGGACACAATGGAAAGACAATTTTTATAAAATTTATACAAGTACCTGCTCTCTTGGAAATTGGACCCCTCCAAAAGAAATCAGCTCAAATTCTTTGGGAAGTGCGTATTCTCCGCAAATTGCCGTCAATTCAAGCGGGGATTTTGTAGTTGTCTGGATGCAATGGGAAGGAGATTATTATAGAATATATGCCAGAACTTTTTTTGAAAACTCTTGGCAGAAAGAAGAAATTATAAGCAATAATAAACTCGGAAATGCGTATATTCCAAAAGTAGTCATTGATAACAATAACAATGTTATTGTCGTTTGGAAAGTATTGGATGGCTCATTATATAAAGTCTATGCAAATAATTATTCTTCAGGGAAATGGGGGGAAGAAAAATTAATTAGCAACAATACACTCGGAAATATTGATCAACCTCAAATTGTTATGGATGAAAAAGGAGATGCCATTGTTGTCTGGACCCAATCTGACGGGTCATACTATAGAATATATTCAGCGCAATATAAATAAATATCTCCCGTCAATAGTTTAACCCCAATTATTCTTTATGAAGTATTTTTTTTGCCTGTAAGAATTTATTAAGACATATGAAAGAAGTTTAAGGCTTTCGTTATTAAATCTGTCATACTTTTTCTTTAATGAGGTTAAAATTATTCTATCGGCGACTACGAGAAGAGGAGAAGAATCATCAAATGGTGAGTTCGGTTGATAGGAGACTGATTGCCTCGCTATACTTGGCTGTGGGATGTTTAACCTTTTCAACCTTTCCAGCCAGCCTATTAATCCCTCTTTTGATTCCTCAATCATTTTTTTTATGCGAGAGGTTGTAACAGGAAGACCGAAACGTTTTATATCATTTGCACATCTTTCCAAATCAGCAGTTAATGTAACATCTAACATCCGTAAAGATGCTATTAAATTATCAAGAGAAGACCTCTCTACTGCTACATCTATTTCAAATGAAATTATTTTAAATTTGATCATTTTAACACTTGATCTTACTATACTATTTTATCGATTTAAAAAATTCAGAATTTCAAATTATTAACCCCAATTATTAGGAGGAATTTTAAGCCCCGATTATCATAATCGGGGTTAATATAAAAAAGGTTAATCTATGCCTCTTGCTTTTTCGTAAAATTCTCTGTAATCTTCCTTGTTTGCGCTATTACGTAAAGCCATCGCAGTGTTTGGATGTTCGTTTAACATACCTGTTATAGCATAAGGAATTATATAGCCCCACTCTATCTTTTCCCTTAAAGGGATAAACTCTTTTGATATAAGATCAAGAACAGGCCTGATATCAAATTTCGGATTTTTTAAGAAACCCAAAAGCAATTCCATCGGACAGTTTCCTGCCGCCCTGCCAATGCCAAAAACCGTGGCATCCAAATAATTTGCTCCATGAATAATCGCCTCTATGGTATTTGAAAAACCAAGTTGCTGGTTGTTGTGACCATGAAATCCTATCTCTTTTGTTTTTATTATTCTTTTTGCCTTCTTTACTAGATGTTCTACTGTCTCCTGGTATAAATAACCAAAACTATCAACTATATATATTACATTCGCGCGGCTCTCTCTCTCAAATTGATGTAATGCCTCATCCAATTCGCTGTCCTGCACTTTTGAAATAGCCATAATATTAACAGTTGTTTCATATCCCTTATCGGCAAAATGATTGACCATCGCAATTGCCTTGTCCGTATCTTTTACATAACACGCAACTCTTATCATATCAACAGGGCTCTCACTTGCAGGTTTAACATCATCTATATCTACTCGTCCAATATCAACCATTACTGAGATCTTAGTTTTTGATTCAACTCCGTCAATTACCTCTTTTATATCTTCATCATCACAAAACTTCCATTGCCCATACTCTTTAGGAGAAAATAATTTTCTGGAATTCTTATATCCCAATTCTATGTAATCAACCCCTGAAGAGGAAAGAGCTTTATAAACTTCTTTGACGAATCGAATATCAAAATTGTGCTTATTTATAAGCCCTCCATCCCTTATAGTGCAATCAAAGACTCTGATTTTTTCTCTGAACATGCAAATCTCCTTTGTTTTATTATATTATACCAAAATTCAGGGGATCAGGCAGGCATTTTAATCTTTCGCAACAGTCACTAAAATAGACTTACTTGATTGTCTTCTTCACGTTTAAACCTGGATTTTCCGATTTTTTTTAATGTAAATGCTTCTTTTGATCTTGAAGAGTTTTCTCCTAAATTATTTTCTACCATCTCAAGGGTCGAATATATCTCTTTTGACCGTAACACAACTTCCACAGGCAACCCGGCTAACCTTGCCACTTGTATGCCATAAGATTTGTCTGCAGGCCCGTTTATAATTTTATGTAAAAATGTTATATGATCATTCTCCTCTTTAACTGCTACATTAAAATTTTTCATTCCGCGATGCTTGTCCGCAAGCTGGGTAATTTCATGATAATGGGTGGCAAACATTGTTCTGGCCTTAATGTTTTTATGAATATATTCCGCAACTGCAGCGGCAATTGACATGCCGTCAAATGTAGAAGTCCCCCGCCCTATCTCATCAAGAATAATAAAACTTCTATTAGTTGCATTGTTTAAAATATTGGCAGTCTCTGTCATCTCCAGCATAAAAGTAGATTGGCCTGAAAATATATCATCCATGGCGCCTATCCTTGTAAAGATTCTGTCAGTAACGGACAAATTTGCCTCTTTTGCTGGAACAAAAGATCCCATCTGTGCCATAATTAAAATCAGGGCCGCCTGTTTCATTATAGTACTCTTGCCTGCCATGTTGGGGCCAGTAATTAATAAAAACCGGCTCTCTTCATTTATCTCAATATTGTTTGAAATAAAATTATGTTCCCCTATGCTCTTTTCGACAACAGGGTGCCTGGAATCTATCAAATGAATATAAGGATGTAAATTATCAGCATCAGAAGAAAATTTCGGTCTGCAATATTTTCCGTATGATGCAATATCCGCAAAAGCAATAAAAACATCAAGGGCAGCCAAAATATGCGCTATCTCCTGTAACCTCAATGTATATTTAGAAACCTCCTCTCTTATTTCACAAAACAAATTATATTCAAGTTCTTTTATCTTTTCATCGGCGTTTAAAACAAGAGCTTCCTTCTCTTTTAACTCCGGAGTAATATATCTTTCACAGTTTGTAAGAGTCTGTTTTCTTATATAATTTTGAGGAACCTGGGACAGATTGGAAGTTGTAACTTCAATGTAATAACCAAAAACTCTGTTAAATCCGACTTTTAAAGATTTAATGCCCGTCTTTATCCTTTCACTATTTTCAAGTTCCGCAATAAAGCTCTTCCCCCCACGCGTCACTGTTCTTAACTCATCGAGTTCCAGATTATATCCATCCCTAATTAATCCTCCATCTTTTATTTGAAAAGGGGGATTGTTGACTATCGCCAAATTTACAAGTTCTTTGACTTCCGGAAGATCAGAAATACAAGAAGCTCTTGATAAAACAGATAAAGAATCTTTGGAACAGGAAAACGTAGGGATGGCTTCCAAAATAAGGTTTTTTATAAATGGGATCTCGTTTAAGGAATCTCTTAGCGCGACCAAATCTTTTGCGTTGGCAGATGATGACGCAATCTTGGTGGTAAGCCGCTCTATATCGAAAACTTTTTTTAGTTTTTCCGAAAGTTCAGCGCGCAAAATCGTATTTTCTTTTAAATCAGAAACAGCATCAAGTCTCTTATTTATTTCATCAACGTTCATAAGGGGCATAAGCAACCAATTCCGCAAAAGACGGCTCCCCATGTTTGTGCAGCAATGGTCCAACACCCACAAAAGGCTCCCCCTGAAAGATTTGTCTTTCATTGTTTGAACAAGTTCAAGGTTTCTCCTTGCGCTAGAGTCAATAAACATGTATTCCCCTATCCTATATGGAACAATTTTATTTATATGTAAAAGAGCTGTTTTTTGAGTCTCTTCAAGGTAATCTACAACATAAGCAGCGGCAGATAATCCAACCGAGTAGTTATCTATCCCAAAAGAAGCAAGAGAAACAACATTAAAATGTTTTTTTAATCTGTCTGATGCCGTCTGTGCATCATAATTATCCTTAAATTTACTGATTCTTAGAGCAAGATTTTCCGGAACTTCCTCCTGCCACATATCGGAAAATAAGATTTCGGAAGGATTTATCCTGTTTATCTCATCAAATAAAATCTTATTCTCTTCTATTTCCGTTACTTTAAATTCTCCAGTTGAAACATCGACATAAGAAATTCCAAATTTCCCTTTTTCATAAGATACCGCCAAAAGATAATTATTTGCCTTTTGTAACAACATAGAAGATTCAATAACCGTTCCTGGAGTGTAAACCTTTATGATTTCTCGTTTAACAAGCCCTTTAGCAAGCGCGGGATCTTCAACCTGTTCGCAAATTGCCACTTTATAGCCCTTGGTAACAAGGCGGGCTATATAGTTTTCTGCCGCGTGGTAAGGGACTCCGCACATCGGCATTTTGTTCTCTCCCTGCCCCCTACCTGTCAAGGTAAGTTCAAGTTCACGTGACGCGAGATCAGCATCTTCATAAAACATTTCATAAAAATCACCGAGACGGAAAAAAAGGATAGAATCTTTATTTTTAGATTTAATCTCAAGATATTGCTTTACCATGGGGGTTTGTTGATCCATTTTTTAACTTCAGATCTCCTATTTATACAGCGTTGCGGATGAATTTTATAATAAATAATTATAACATAAAAATACCCGTCTACCGGCAGGTGATTACTTACAGCAAGTTATTTTGTAAAGCTGTTTTGAGAGTGCGATTTTTTAGATACCATTCAAAAATATCTCTTGTAATAAGAGCAGAAACCCTATCGCCATGGGCTCCATGCGCAATAAAAGCTACAACAACAATTTTTGGATTATTATAAGGGGCATAAGCGACAAACCATGCATGTGCGACGCCCCTGTTTTCTGCCGTCCCTGTTTTTCCCGCCGCTTCCATGCTAGCAACAAAAGCATTAATCCCTGTTCCTCGAATAACAACTTTATGTAAAGCATCCCTTATTAATCCCAAGGTACCACTTGAAATTTCAATAGGAGATATTTCATATGGCTTATTTTCAAACACAGCTTCACCGGAAGAAGTGATAATCTTTTTAACAACAAACGGTTTCATTCTCTTGCCCAACGCTATCTGGCCATACATACATGCCAGCTGAAGCGGAGTTACCTGGATATAGCCCTGTCCTATTCCGATATTTATGGAATCCCCCACATACCACTTTTCTCCAAACCTTTCTTCTTTCCATTCAGGGTCAGGAATAAAACCATTTTTTTCCCCGGGAAGATCCACCCCTATTTTTTCTCCCAAACCAAATGCTTTTGCATATTTTTTTAGTTTTGTCGGACCAAGCCTTCTTCCCAACTCATAAAAAACAACATCACAAGATTGAACCAACCCCTCCAAAACAGAAATACTTTTATGCCCCTCAAGTTTCCAGCATTTTGCAATTCGAGTTCCAAGTCTATATGCTCCGCTGCAATAAAACATTTCATCGCTTCGAGTCACTTTTTCTTCCAACGCAGCAGATAGTGTAACAGGCTTAAATGTTGACCCCGGAGGATATGAAGATATAGCCCTATTCATAAATGGGTGATTTTTTTTGCTTATTTCCTCCCATTTTTTACTTGAATCATAAGTAGGGCTTGATGCCATTGCCAGTATTTCACCATTGTTTGGATCAAGAACAACAACAGCCCCTTCTTTATAACCAAGCAAATCCTCAACTTTTTTTTGAAGGTCATTATCTATTGTCAAAACAAGACTATCTCCCGGTATCGGGTTTAATTTCTCCAAAATCCTTACGGGATAACCTAAGGCATCCACCTCTAATCTTTTTCCTCCCGGGGTTCCTCTTAAGTATTCATCATAAACCTTATCCACGCCATCTTTGCCAATTAAATCCCCCAACCTATAACCATCATCTTTAAGTAATGACAACTCCTCTTTTGTAATCTCCCCTACAAAGCCTAATACATGGGCTGCTAATTGTTTGTTTGGATAGGAACGAAGCGGATACTTTAAAACTTCAACCCCCGGCAAATCAAAACTCATCTCGTCTATTTCAGAAACAACAGAAACAGGAACATCTCGTGCGATTAAAATCCCCTCAAAAATAGGGGTTTTTCTCTCCTTAAAACGCTTTAATATAACTCCCTTGGGAATTCTAAGTATATTTCCCAGTTTTTCAAAAACAGGATTGGGATTTTTCGGCAATAGATGAGGCAAAACATATACCATAAAAACAGGTCTGTTTTGAACGAGAATGTTTCCATTTCTGTCAAAAATAACTCCACGAGGAGCAAGAACGGGAATCAAACGAGCAGCATTATCCAAAGCCAACTTGGAATTTTTTTCATAATCTAAAATTTGCAGTTGAATTAATCTAAAAGTAAAAAAAATAAACATCAAAACAAGGAGAAGTAAAAAAATCCTCGATTTATTCATCATTTGTTATAAACCTGTCAAACAAAAAATAACATAAAGGAGTAAATAAAACATTTAGCATAGTAGAAACAATCATCTCCCAAAAAGGAAAATAAGCTGTTCCCGATGAATAAAAATAATGTGTAATAAAAAAAGAAAAGATAAAAGAACAAGGCGTAAATATTGCAGTTAAAATTACAATCAATTGTTTTTCTTCTAAAACAAAAAAAGTCCTAATATATATAATAATAATACCAATAAGAGTGCTTACAAAAGTAAAAACAAAACCCAAAGAAAAAAGGATGTCCCGCAAAAATCCGCCCCAAAAAGCAAAGGAAATTGTTTTTGTCTTATCTTCTTTAACAGCCAAAAAAACAATAAAAATCAACAGAAAATCGGGATTTGTCCAAAATCCCATCCTCCCCTGAAGAAGTAAAACAAATATTAATATAAAAAATAATTTTAAGGTTTGCATACAAATACAACTCTTAACCCGGAAAAGTTAACAATAGGTTTTGCTTCAATAAATTGAAATATGTTGTTTACGCTGTTTTCAACTTTTGAAACATAAGCAAGAGGAACCCCTGGTATAAAAACGTTGCTTGCGGGAGAAACCATGATTTTTTCGCCGAGAGAAACATCTGCTCCTTCAGATACATAATCTATAATCAATTTATCAGCGCCAAATCCACCTCTTGCAATTCCAAACGTTTTTTTATTTACCATAATGACACTTACCGAACTGCGGAGCGAGGTTATAAGCATAACTTTGGAAGAAAAATCATCCACAGCAACAACTCTACCAACAAGCCCTTCTTCAGCTATAACAGTATTGCCAATCCTTACTCCGTTTTTTATCCCAACATTTATAACTATAATATTATTCCAACTTTCACTTGCACGTTCGTAAACAAAAGCAGGGATTAACTTAAAGTTATAAGCTGAATTGTGAGAAAAATTTAAAGCTTTTTTAAGTTCTGCATTTTCGTTTTTTATCCCTTCAAGCACAAGCAATTCAGCTTTTAACTCTTTTTTTTCTAAAGTCATCTCCCTGGATATATTTTCAAATTTATAGGCGGTTGCTAAAAAAATAAATGAGCGAGGGATTACATCTACAATAGAATTAAACACAAATTGCACAGGATAAAATACCCATCTGATTGTTAATTGCACAAATTGCATAAGAGGTGAAGACCCAATAAATTGTAAATTTAATATTAGGGCTAAACTTAAAAATAAAATTAAGAAAAAGCGATAACTCACTGAATCTTTTTTTACGACCCTTTTTTAGGCATCATCAAAACTCTTTTTAAAGTATCTATCTCTTCCAAAATTTTCCCTGTGCCATAAGCAACACAAGAAACAGGATCATCCACAACATAAACAGACATATCAGTTTCCTGCGAAAGGTGTTTATCAAGCCCCCTAAGAAGAGACCCCCCTCCAGCCATTACAATCCCCCTGTCCATTATATCAGAGGCAAGTTCAGGAGGTGTTTTTTCAAGAGTCATTCTAACAGCATCAACAACAGTGGCAACAGGTTCTGCAAGAGCATCTCTTATCTCCGATGAAGTCAATGTTAACGTTTTTGGAAGTCCCGTAACCAAATCCCGCCCTCTTACTTCAACGGTTTTTTCTTCTGCCAATGGGTAGGCAGAGCCAATATCAATCTTAATCTGTTCAGCGGTCCTCTCGCCTATAAGTAAATTATAGTTTTTACGGCAATGGGCTACTATCGCTTCGTCCATTTCATCGCCCGCAACACGAATAGATTTACTGACAACAATCCCACCTAAAGCTAAAACAGCAACTTCAGTAGTTCCGCCCCCTATATCTACTATCATAGAACCTGCCGCCTCAGAAACGGGAAGGTTGGCTCCAATTGCAGCCGCCATAGGCTCTTCTACTAAATAAGCTTCTCTAGCTCCAGCATGCATGGCAGCATCAAGAACTGCTCTCTTTTCAACTCCCGTAATACCCGAAGGGACACCAACCACTATACGAGGCCTTACAAAAGTTGATCTGTTGTGGCTCTTGTTTATAAAATGTCTAAGCATCATCTCCGTAACTTCAAAATCAGCAATAACACCATCTCTCATGGGGCGAACAGCGACAATGTTCCCGGGAGTTCTTCCTAACATCCCTTTCGCTTCATTTCCAATGGCTAAAATCTTATTGGTATTTTTATCTAATGCCACTACACTGGGTTCACATAAAATAATCCCTTCACCTCTGGCAAAGACAAGTGTAGTCGCAGTCCCCAAATCAATGCCCAAATCTCTTGAAAACTTACCAAAAATAGCATCATAAAGACCCATAATTAAATTCTCCTATTCTTTTTTGACCTTGTTAGTCTGACTTAATGATAGCTTCAAATCCTTTATTTTTCAAGTGGCTTAAAAGTCTCTTAGCATCTGCCCGATCTGTAGCATGTAAGAAGACCCGAAAATAGTATCTGTACTTTTCAATTTCAGGGTTAAATTCATTTTTTAAAAGAAGATCTTTCAAGTCAACCGCATTCTTGTAAGCAGAGAAGACCCCTATTTGAACTTTATACTTATAGCTGGGAGAAACCACTTTACTTACAGAAACATTTCCGCTATTGGAATTATTAGTTAGCTTAGATGTTGTACTAGTGGATATTGTATCAAATGTGACAGACTCATTGCTCCCTTCGTTATAATCATTTAAAGAGGCATCAAAGGGTTCTGTTTCCACTTCAAAAGATATAGGGCCTATCTCTTCTAATATTTCACTTGCTTCTTTTGTTAAAGAATCAATAGTTTCAGGCTCTTTTACAACTGGATTCAAAATGTTTTTTCCAAGCAAAAAACTGATCCAGAAACTAAAAGCTATAATTATTATAAGAATAAAGACTAAAAATATATTTTTAATTACTTTCATTTGTATGTGCGGAAATTTTACAATGAATAGAAGACAAGAGTCAAGCGGAAAATTTGACTATACATGTCTCTTTATGTTAAAATTTTTCAAATTTCCCAAAAAGCATAAGGAGAAGGTTTAGGTGTATTTTTTTAACGTTCCAAAGCTAGAATTTAAACAAACTTTACCCCGATTATTCACCCCGATTAGGAAATCGGGGTTCATACCTGGGGAAATTTCCAGCACTCTGCTAAAATTCTGTTCGTCTATGAATAATCGGGGTTTATTATTTTTCTTTATATCAATAATTATTATCTTCTCGTTGCAAAATATTTTACCGGCACAATCTTCTTCTCTTGAAATTTTTCTTAATGCTGACACTATTGCAAACGTAGTTACAGAGGTCGGACCGGCAGTGGTAAATATTGATGTAGTAAAACTAGAAAAATATAGTTTTTTCAACCCTCTCTCACATTTTGACAATGAATTTGGTTTTGACTTGAATCCCAAATATAAAGATTTTTTTAGCGATAAGATTATCCCTTTAAAAGGAGCGGGTTCAGGTTTTATTATAAATAAAGAAGGATATATTTTAACAAACGAACATGTTGTACAGGATGCAAATAAAATTAAAGTTACACTAAAAGACGGCAGAAATTTTGACGCAAAATTAATTGGAAAAGATATAACCCTAGATATTGCTGTAATAAAAATTGACGCGCATGACCTTCCTATTGTGGAAATGGGAGATTCTAACCTGATAAGACCAGGAGAATGGGTTGTTTCCATAGGAAATCCTTATGGGTTTTCCAATACAGTAACAGCAGGAATAATAAGCGCAACAGGCAGAAATTTAAAAGATTTAGGAAAAAGAGATTTAATACAAACAGATGCGGCCATTAATCCCGGAAATTCAGGAGGCCCATTGCTTAATATAAAGGGAAAAGTAATCGGAATCAACGTCGCAATCATAGCTCAAGCGCAAGGAATCGGTTTTGCAATACCAATAAATGTAGTAAAAGATATATTACAAGATTTAATAATAAAGGGGAGAGTCTCTCGCCCATGGCTCGGCATATACATGAGGGATGTAAATGAAAAAATTGCCTCCTACTTAAACCTAGCAGAGACCGAAGGGGTTGTTGCCATGAATATAGTTCAAGACAGTCCTGCGGATAAAATGGGAATTAAACAATATGATGTTGTAAAGAAAATAAACTCAAACGATGTTTTAAATACTTCAGATTTGCAAGAAATCCTCGCAGAGATGCGGCCCGGAGAAAAAATTTCAATGATGGTTTATCGCGGTGGGAAAAATATTAATTTAGAAGGAAGACTGGGCGAAAAAAATAATTAGAATAGAGAGGAGTTATATAAATGACAAATTTTGAATTGGGAAGAGGAAGATCGGTTCGCAGGGTATACGGTTTTGATGAAATATCTCTTGTCCCATCGATTGTAACAATAAATCCTGACGACACAGATGTATCATGGGAACTAGCAGAAAAGAAATTTAAAATTCCCATCATTGCCTCCGCTATGGATTCTGTTGTCAGCCCTAAAATGGCAGTAGAATTAACCAATCTAGGGACATTTGGACCTCTTAATCTTCAGGGAGTCTGGACAAGATATGAAAATGCGGAAAAAATATTAGATCAAATCGCCGCAGTCGAAAAAGATGAATATGTGGCGCTTATGCAAAAGCTTTACGAAGAACCTATAAAAAAAGAATTGATTATTAAAAGAATAAAACAAATTAAAGAAAACGGAGGATTTGCTGCTGCATCATCCATCCCTCAACAAGCAACAGAGTTTGGAAAAATCGTAAAGGATTCAGGGGCAGATATGTTTGTCCTCCAATCAACTGTAATTTCCACAAAACACAAATCACAATCGTCGCCCCCGTTAGATTTAAAAAAATTCTGTGAAGAGATAAAAATTCCTGTAATAGTAGGCAACTGCGTAACTTATGAAGTAGCTCTAACTCTTATGGGAACAGGCGTTAAAGGTGTCATGGTAGGCATAGGCCCCGGAGCAGCCTGCACCTCACGAGGGGTCTTGGGAGTCGGAGTTCCAATGGCAACAGCAATAGCAGATTGCGCAGCCGCAAGAGATTCTTTTTATAAAGAAAACGGAATTTATGTCCCTATAATTGCCGACGGGGGTTTGGTTTCCGGAGGGGATATTTGCAAAGCGATTGCATGTGGAGCAGATGCCGTAATGACGGGATCTCAAATAGCAAAATCAAGAGAAGCTCCAGGCCGCGGATTTCACTGGGGAATGGCGACTCCAAATGCCACCCTCCCCCGCGGATCAAGAATAAAAGTTGGAACTTTAGGAACATTAAAAGAGATACTCTATGGTCCCGCAAAACATGATGACGGATCAATGAATTTAATAGGGGCATTAAAAACCTCAATGGGAACTCTTGGCGCTGAAAACTTAAAAGAGATGCAAAAAATTCAAATTGCAATTGCCCCGTCAATTTTAACAGAAGGTAAAGTTTATCAAAAAGCACAACAACTTGGTATGTATAAATAAAATAACCAGTATTTCACTACAAAGAAGACTGTTAACTTTTTGGTAATTAATGTGAAAAAGGAGAGCTATGGAAAAAAAACATGACTTGATAGTAGTCCTCGATTTTGGCGCACAGTATTCACTCCTTATTGCTCGTCGTGTTCGTGAATGTAACGTCTATTGTGAGGTGCTGCCATACGACACACCGATTTCTGAACTTAAAAAAAGAGATGTAAAAGGAATTATTCTTTCCGGCGGGCCCGCATCTGTTTATGAAGCTTCCGCCCCTATGCCTGATATTAATCTTATTAAAAGCGGAATACCGATTCTGGGGATATGTTACGGGCTTCAGCTTATAGCAAAAGATTTTGGTGGGGAGGTAAAACCGGAGACAAAGCGCGAATATGGTAAAACCCCTATTACAATAGACGACGAATCAAACCTTTTTGCGGGGCTACCAAAAGAGACTGGGGTCTGGATGAGTCATGGTGATTCGGTGCTTAAAATGCCCGAGGGTTTTAAGAGTCTTGCTCATACGGCAAATACTCCAAATGCCGCAATCGGCAATCACGACAAAAAAATTTATGGCGTCCAATTCCATCCGGAAGTAGTCCATACTCCAAAAGGGATTGAAATAATTAAAAATTTCACCTATGTTGTTTGCAGTTGTAAACCCACTTGGACAACAAAGAATTTTATAGAGAGAGCTCTTGAAAAGATAAAAACAACAATAGGAAAAGAGAGAATCCTTTGCGCTCTTTCAGGAGGCGTTGACTCTACAACCGTTGCAGCGCTTGTCCATAAAGCTGTTGGAGAACAATTAACATGTATGTTTATTGACCAGGGTTTTATGCGCAAAAATGAGGCTCAAAAAATAAAAAAGCTTTTTACGGAAAAGTTTCAGATAAACTTTATTCATATAGACGCCTCAGAAAGATTTTTTGCAAAGCTCAAAGGGATAACCGACCCTGAAGAAAAGAGACACAGGATAGGAAATGAATTTATAAGGGTTTTTGAAGAAGAAGCAAAAAAACTGGGAGATCTCCCTTTTTTGGCACAAGGAACGCTCTATCCTGATGTTATTGAATCTGCCGCTCCCGGAACCGGAACATCAAAAAAGGCAGCTAGAATTAAAACACACCACAATGTTGGAGGTCTTCCAAAAGATATAAAGTTTAAGCTGATAGAACCTCTAAGAAAACTCTTTAAAGATGAAGTAAGAGCTCTTGGAAGTGAACTTGGCGTTCCGGAAGAGATTATCTCCCGCCAGCCTTTTCCCGGTCCCGGTCTTGCTATAAGGATTATCGGGGAAGTAACGCCCGAAAGAGTTAAAATCTTGCAAGAAGTCGATGATATTGTAGTTTCAGAGATAAAAACAGCCGGTTTTTACAAAAAAGTATGGCAGTCTTTCGGAGTTCTTCTCCCCATTAGAACCGTCGGCGTTATGGGCGATAAACGAACTTATCTTAATACGGTGGCTATTCGCGCTGTTTCGTCAACTGATGCGATGACTGCTGATTGGGCCCAACTGCCATATGATCTTTTAGAAAAAATTTCAAACAGAATAATAAATGAAACTCCGGAAATTAATCGTGTCGTATATGATATATCTTCCAAACCGCCTGCCACAATCGAATGGGAGTAACGCAAAGTTAAAATGGAAAAATATTTAATAACAGGGTTTTCCGGATTCGTAGCTAAACATTTCATAGAATACCTTGAAAAAAACAACATCAGCGCCTTTGTATTAGGAACTGATTTAGTTGCCCCTGAATTTAATATAAATAATTTTAAATCAATAAAATGTAAATTAAAAAAATTAGACCTTTTAAATGAAAAAGGGTTAAATGATTTGGTTGACAATTTCAATCCAGATTATATTTTACATCTGGCATCTCACAGCAGTGTTAAATTTAGCTGGGAGAACCCGACAATAAGCTTTAGAAACAATACTAATATATTTTTAAACCTGCTGGAGAGTGTAAGAAAAACAAACATAACCTGCAGAATTTTATCTGTCGGTTCTTCTGAAGAATATGGAAAATCCGCAACAGGAGTGCCCCTAAAAGAAGAAACAATACTAAAACCTTTAAGCCCCTATGCTGTAGCAAGAGTCTCTCAAGAGCTTTTATCTAAAATTTATGTTGAGGGTCTCGGCCTTGACGTTGTAATGACAAGATCATTTAACCACTTGGGCCCGGGGCAAAAAAGCAGCTTTGTAATAGCCTCAATTGCCAAGCAATTGATAGAAATAAAGAAAGGAAAAACAAAAAACAAAGCCTTGTATGTTGGCAATATTCACATAAAAAGAGACTTTCTTGATGTAAGAGATGTTGTAGACGCTTATTATAAACTATTAAAAAAAGGGGGGAAAGGAAAAATTTATAATGTGTGCAGCGGAAAATCTACATCATTGGAAAATATAATAAATATGATGTGTAAAATTCTTGATTTAAATATAGAAATTAAAATAAATCCGGAGCTTATAAGGCCCAACGAAATTGATGAAATAGTAGGTTCTAACGAAAAAATAAAAAGAGAGACTGGCTGGATAAATCAAATTTCTTTAGAAAATAGTCTGAAGGATGTTCTAAGTTATTGGACAACCATTTAAAATATTCACCCCTAGATTATCATAATCGAGGCTGACTTCTGGTTTTATCGTGAATAATCGGGGTGAACTTATCATTTTTTCTGATACTACGAATAGACTTTGATCCTTGTAAGAAAAAAAGTAAACCCGACAAAAAAAACAACCACAATCATCGACAAAGCGATAAACTGTTGTAAATTAGCCCGCACCATGGATAATGCTATTGCACCTAATATTATTTGAATTGCATAAAGAGACAAAACTGTATCTCTATGAGAAAATCCCATAAGGTGAATTCTATGATGAGAATGGTCTTTCCCAGGCTGACTGAATTTTATCCTGTGAAAAAAACGATTTGCAAAAACAAAATATGTATCAAAAATAGGGATCCCTAAAATAATTAAAGGTATAAAAAAAGATATTAACTGCAAACGCTCAATCCCCAAAGGAATTGCAATTTTCCACAGGTCATACAAATTAATATTAATTGCAAAAACAGCAAGAATAAAACCCAGCCACGTAGATCCGGATTCTCCCAAGAAAATAGAAGCAGAAGCAAAATTATATTTTAAAAATCCTAAAGTTGCCCCCATTCCAGATGCCGCTATAGTCAAAAGGCCTAATTGCCCGCTGTTTAAAGCCAAAAAACCAAAAAATATAAACATAAAAAAGGAAAGCCCTGAAACAAGTCCATCCATACCATCTAGCATATTCATTGAGTTTGTCATAAAGGTAATAAAACAGGCCGTTATAACAATATTTATCAGATCTAACCTGAAAAAATCAAATGACATACCTGTTAAGTAAATCAGCAAAAATGAAAACGCTAAGTGAGTCCATATTTTATATCTAGCTTTTATTTTTATCCCTGCATCATCAAAAAGTCCAAAAAAAATCAAAAAACATCCGATTATGGAAATATTCCAAAATTGTCCGGGCAAAGCTTCTCTTCCAAACCAATTTGCCAATAAAAATGAGGGGAAAACAACGAAACCGCCCATTAAAGGGACAGGATGTTGATGTATTTTTCGAAACCCCGGGTGGTCAAGAACATTAAATTTATAAGCAAGAAATTTAATAACTGGAACCAGTAAAAGGGAAGATATAAAAGCAATAAGAAAAGATATAATATATTTAAGCATCATAATTCTTTTAAAAAGCTCCTTATATCAAGTTCAATTAACATCAATTCCTTCGTTGAAAAGTAAAGGCTATTAAAATATATCTTATTATTATCTTTATATCAAGTAGAAAAGACCAGTTTTCTATATAATATAAATCATACTTTATCTTTTCCTCTGTCGGCATGTTATAACCACCATGTAATTGAGCCCAACCGGCAAGACCTGGTCTAATCTGATGTCTATCCATATACTTGGGTATAAAACTTTTAAACTGCTCAACAAATACCGGCCGCTCAGGCCTCGGTCCCACAAAGCTCATATCTCCTTTTAGAATGTTAAAAAGCTGAGGGAGTTCATCTAGGTTTGTGGACCGCAAAATTTTGCCAATAGGAGTTTTCCTTGTATCATCTTCTGTAGCAAAAACAGGGCCTGTCCTTTTTTCCGCATCAGGGATCATCGTCCTAAGTTTATAAAGTTTAAATATTTTTCCATGCAAGCCTACCCTATCCTGGGCATATATAGACGGAGCCCCAGGAGATAAAAATTTTACAAGAAAAACAATAATAAAAATTGGCAAAGAAAAAACAATAATTCCAAACAAAGAGAGTAAAAAATCAAAGACTCTTTTTAAGAGTCGATTAAAATAAGTAAATCTTGTATGTTTTAGTTTTACAAGAGGCATTCCATCTATATCCTCAACAGAAGGAGATGTAGTTAAAATCTGAAAAACATCAGGAATGGTCCCTAACTCCAGATCCTTTTCATCGCACAAAGCCGCAATATGAGCTAATTTTTCTCTGCTTATAGTTTTATCTGTAACATATAAAGCCTTTATATTGTTTTCATCGATAATTTTTTCCAGGTTTTCAAGGTTGCCCAAGGTATCTTCGGCCTCCCCATTTATAAATCCTACAAAATAAAATCCATACGATGGATGCTGTTTTATTTTATCCGCAACTGATTTTGCTAATTCTCCAGAACCAATTACAGACGCTTTTTTTGCTCCATAACCTTTTGCCCTAGCTATTATTTCAAGCCTTAAAATAATCTCTCTTGAAATTAGTATAAACAAAAAAGAGAGCGGAAAGCTGCGCAGGATAATCGGCCTTGCAAACTCATATTCACCTCTAAAAAAAGTAAAAACAATTAAGGCAATCCATGCGGTAAAAACAGAAAACAAAACCCCTATAAATTCATCAACGTATAGAAAAAATCCTCTTTTAGATTTATACAATCCCCAAAAATAAAAAGATAAAAGATAAATTATTGAAACAATCAACAGATAATTCCAATAATAACTGAAGGGGAGTAAAAGAAGTCCGGATAAATTTAAAAGATTAAATTTTATAAGATAAGCTGTCACATAAGATAATAAAATGAAAATAATATCAAAAAAAAACTTAATTAAAATGAACATATGGTCTATATTTTATCTTAATTGTCCGATCTCTTCAATAGATTCCCGCGTAACCTATTTAGTTGTTCCAAGTAAGAATTTTTTGACAGCAGAAAACTTCTGAACCCCGATTATTTAAAATCCTAAAAAAATATTTTTAACAAGCCCAATATCCCCTGTTTCCATGGAACTCTGTGAGAGATGCCAGATCTTCCTTTGAAATTTTCAAGGTTTTCAAGATACCATTTAAAATTTCTAATTAAGGCATCTTTATTTGAATGCTTTGGAGAAAATCCGAGTTGCTTTTCTGCCTTGTAAATAGAAACAAAAGAATCTTTAGCGGCTGTTTCATACACCCATTTATAAAGGGGAGACAAACGCAAAAGCTCAAGAATTCTTAATGTCCAAATTAACGGCCAAGACGGAAAAGGGATTATCCTTTTATTAAAACCCGCTTTATCAAGGACTGCCTGATAGTCTTCCTTCATTGTAGCAAAAACTTTTGCGCCTATATTATATGTATCATTTGCTACTTTTTTATCCTTTACCATGCAAAGATAAATAGCGTCACACAAATCTTCAACATCTAAAAGCTGATAACGGTTTTTACCGCTTCCAATCATTGGAAAATTTCGTCCGTCTTTAGCCCAATCGTAAAAAAGGGCAAAAACACCTAATCGTTCCGGCCCTATAAAAGATTTCGGCCTTATTATTGAAACAATCATCCCCTTTTTTCTAAAGGCAAGACATACTTCTTCCGCCTTTATTTTAGCTTCTCCGTAAGGCCCTACCCCATCTAACATATCTTCTTCAAGTAAAGGATGATGATCCGGAATACCATAAACTGCTGTTGAAGAAATATGTATAAACCTATCAACCCTATTTGTAAAAGCTTCTTCTAAAAGATTTTTAGTCCCGTAAATATCTGTAGAAAATATATCTTCTTTTTTATACAAAGGAAGAGCAGCCGCGGTATGAATAACAATATTAACCCCCTTCATAATTTCAGAAATTGTTTTTTTGTCCCTTATATCTCCCCTAACAACTGTTATTTTATCCTTTTCCGGATAATCAAAGTCAACAATATCAAGAGAAATAATATTAGTAATCCCTTTATTTAAAAGGTGTCTTATCAGATTAATTCCCAAGAACCCGGCACCCCCGGTTATTAAAACCTTCATAAAAATACTCCTTTCTTAGGAATTAGAGAACGGATTAACATAACAAATATATTCTATCATCTAACACCAACCCTACCTATAATAAAGAACAAGAAAAACAACAAGAAGCCATGCAAACATATCAAAAATTAATGGTTTGTCAGAAAGCATAATTTTTTCTGCGCTCCCCCCCCCATCTTTTTTATAAACCAGATAAAGATAACGAAATAACCCAAATAAAACAAATGGGATTGTAAAAATCAAGTTCTCGGTATGAAACTTCAAAATTGTTTCAGGAGCCACAGTATATAAAGAGTAAGCCACAACGGTTGAGGCGGCAACAATCGAAATAAATTGATCCAAAAGGAGCGTATTATATTCAACAAGTACTCTTCTATGTTTAATGGATTCTGCATCTAAGATCAAAAGCTCATGCCTTCTTTTGCAAAAGACTATAAAAAGAGCTAAAAGGGAAGCGCAAATAAAAAACCAGAAAGATATTTCAACGCTTACAATAACAGCGCCCGCAACACCACGGAGAACATAGCCTGTGGAAATAATAAAAGCATCTAAAATAACTATCTCTTTTAGGTAAAAGGTATAGGCAAGCATTAAAACAAAGTAAATAAACACAACAATACCAAAAAACAAATTAAACCAAAAAGCCAAAAACAAAAATAAGGGGGTAAAACAAATAAGAAATAAAAGGGCTGGACTTTTTGATAATTTTCCCGATGCTAAGGGTCTTCTGCTTTTATCTGGATGCAATTTATCTTTTTTTATGTCTTTAAGATCATTAATTAAATAAATACAACTAGAAATTCCACAAAAAACAACAAAAGCAAAAACTGCCCTTAAACTCAATTTTAAAACTAAAGCTTTTTGAGCGAAAATAAGCGCGGCAAAAACAATTAAATTTTTAACCCATTGTTTCGGTCGAAGAGATTCAAATAAATAGAAAAATTGATTCATTTTTATTGATTATACCATGTTAACCCCGATTATTTATAGCAAACTCCGATGGCCTCGGGGTAAAATCAGCAAGCGATAATCGGGGTTAAATATATTCTATAACATCAAATAACGATTTTTTAGGATCAAATGGAGGATTAACATATTTTAATATATAATCCTTTGCTTTTTTTATGAACCTTCCTCTAAACAAAACAAAAACCTTCTTATCATAAATAAAAAAAAGATGCATAATAAATGAGTCAAAAGAAACACCATACTTTACGCTTTTTTGTGAAAGCAAATAGAATAAATCTTGAGGAGTTGTTTTCCCTCTTAAATCCAGAAAAACAAAATCGTATTTATTTATGTCTTTTTCTTTATCTCTTTGTGTCCCTACATGAATTACTTTTAAGTTTTTCTCCTCCGCAAATTTCTTACAGAATATTGCCAGTTTATCGTAATGCCGTTTTGTAACCCGATGAAAACCAGAATCAATATAATTATTAAAGAGAATATATTTGTAGCTATCATCGAGCTTTATATTACCTACACATTCAGCTAACTTTGAGGGCTTTGCATAAAACCCATCGGCATTTAACGACAAAAATTTTGCAACTTTATCAACAATATCCTGACAAAGATGTTTTTTAATTTCCAAAGAAGTGGTATCTATAAATAAAATATTATTTTTTAACCTCTTAACAGCAGGGAAAAACTCAAGACGAGTAATTAATAAATCAGCATTTTTTATATCTTCACTTGTTCCTATTAATGCACCGGCACTAATAAAATAAAACTCCATTTTTGAGGTCGGGATCACTTTTAGATTAAATCCCTTTTCTTTCAAAAAACGAACCAATGGCTCAAAAAAGAGATGATCGCCAAAGTGCATATACTCGTAATCAGGAAAATACAACACAATCTTTTTAAATGAAGAAATAAGGTTTCTATCCCCAAGGAAAAAAAGATTATCATCTACTTTATGCTTTTTCAGCCCCAGAATATTGATGAAATTAAATCCCTTTTTTATGATACTTGAAAGTTTCAAGAATCCTCCTTTATAACAGAAAAAATATCTTTCACCTTACCAAAAACAGAATCTACTGAAATAGCCATCATACATTTGCCTTGTTCACATACATACGCACACCCCTTTACCCCATCAACAGGATTGTAACAAGGAGAACAATCTAATGTAGATTGGACAGCTATATGTTTGTCTAAAAAAGGATTAATCAATTCTGCATTCGTGGGACCAAACAAGCCAATCGTAGGAATATCAACAGCCGACGCTAAAAAAAGAGGGAAAGAATCATTCCCAATAAACAATTTGGCTCTTTTTAGAATCAAAGCGCTTTGATTTATTGAAGTTTTGCCTGTCAGGCTTATAAATCTTTCTGAATTGACCGCAGAAGCAATCTGTTTGGCATATTGAAGATCATTTTTGTCACCAAGCATAACAACAGTAGTTTTTAATTCGACTATTATTCTTCCTGTTAGCTCTGCATAGTTTTCAATTGGCCATTTACGGGTTTCCATCTGCGACCAGAGATTATTCCCTCCTCCAGGAGCAATTACCACATAAAAATCCTTAATATTTAAAAAATCTTCTTTATTCTGAGGTTCAAAAATCAACTTTAAATCTTTTTCTTTCCACCTTAGATTAGAAAATTCTAATTTAATAAGTTCAAAAGATCTTAATATTCTATGTTGTTTTAGGTCAAATAAAACGTGTTTTTTCAGAAAAATGTTTAAAAAAGGAGAAAGAGAATAAGAATATATTATATTTCCAAAAATCAGTCTTAGAATAATGTTTAAAAGCCCCGATCTATGAAAAATAAAAACAGAACTATATTTTTTTCTAAATTTAAAAAGCATGATAAATAGTTTTATTATCTTAAAAATTTCTAAGAATAAATTTTTTGAGGTTAAAATAGGATCTATTTTAATAATTTTATTAGTAAAAGGATTATTCTGCAAAACTTGGGGACAGGAGGTAAGATAATCAATTTCAATCAAAGGTTCATTTTTTTTTAATACAGTTATCAGAGGAGTAGTAAGTAAAACATCTCCTAAGCTTCCTAATTTAATTAATAAGATCTTATTCATGTATTAACTAACTCATCTACTTTGGGCAAATTATGCACAGAATTAAACAAATCCAAAACTTTTTGCGCTGATTCTTCCCAGGTAAAAAGCTTTACCCTATTAAGGCCTTTTTCTATTAATAAATTTCTTAAATTTTGATTTGATAGTACTGAATTTAAAGCATTAACAATATTTTCTATATCATAAGGATTGATGTAGAAAGCCGCATCTCCACAAACCTCGGGCATTGAAGAAGTATTTGAAACAATCACCGGACAACCGCAAGCCATAGCCTCAAGTGGAGGAAATCCAAATCCTTCATAAAGCGATGGAAAAACAAATACTTCTGCAGAAGAATAAAGTCTTTTTAGGTCATCATCTGAAATGTGTCCTAAAAATCTTATGGCGTCATCCTTAAAATTAAATTTTCTTATTGTGTCGAAAAGTGACGAATTAGCCCAACCTCTGGCGCCTACAACAACAAGCTGAACCTCAGAATCAACTCTTTCCTGATATTTTTTAAAGGCTTTTACCAATGAAATAATATTCTTCCTTGGTTCAATAGTGCCAACTGTTAATATATATTTACAAGAAATATTAAATTTACCTTCGATTAAGTTCCTCCTCCTGGTAGCGCCAAAAGATAATTCAATTCCATTATGAACTACCGAAATACAATCTCTTTTGATATTAAATAATCTGATAAGATCATCTGCAGTAGATTGGGAAACAGCCATAAAACAATCCGATATTTGTATGGATTTTCCGGCAAATAATCTATTCACATATAAGTTATAAAAAGTCATAGTCTTAGGAAAAAAGCGCCAAACAAAATCATGAACAGTCAAAATTTTTTTACACGGCAAGAAAAACGGCAAAATATTTTGCGTCCCCCAAAAAACATCAATTTGATCTTTTTTAATTTGTCGAGGCATTGCTAACAATAAATATAATGTACCAATTTTTGAAAAGAACTTGCTTCCGACTCTTTTATGCCAACGCAAATTTTTAAAAGGAAGAGAAAACTCCTTATGAGAATATAAAAAATACTCATTTTGTTTATCAATCTCTTCTAAAGCGTTAATTAAACCATACAAATATCTTCCGATCCCTGATCTTTGTGAAGATAAAGGCCTTGCGTCAATTCCTATTCTCATATATCTCTCTCCAAAATCATTGTTTTGTAGCAATCTGCTTTATAAAGCCAGGTACAAAGTTTAAATAATTTGAGTTTTTGTATTTATTAAAATCATATTCCTTAAATAGAGATAAATTTGATTTCATATCATTATTACTTAAGGTTTGTCTGCTTAACAAAAGAACATCGTTCTCGAAAAATATTGGCTTATATTTACTGTTAAATACTATTTTTTTCAAATTATTTGCGCGCTTATCTAATTCATTAGTTCTCTCTCCTCCATCATAAAAAACAACTCTAAAATTAATCAGTATATAATCCGGATCATACTTTGCAACATCAGCAGGGTTAAAATTGTAAGTAACATATATGTTCTTTCTGTCAGAACAGTAAAAGCTTGATATCGAATGAGTTAAAACAGACGCATCATAAGGAATTAATTTTACAACGCTAAAAAAGGCCTTTTTATTGTCCAAAGGCTTTAATCTTTCATAAGAACCCCTCATATAAAATGAAAATAAGGAGAAAATCATGTTAAAAATTAAAACAAAAAAAGTTAAGCCATATATTATTAGTTTCTTGTTTTTCAAAAAAATGTTCAACTTTTCCATGGCAAATATATAAGCAATAAAAATATATGGAATAACAGGCAGGGCATAATGATCTGCGTAGTCCAATTGAGGTAGTTTAGAAAAATATGAGTATGCAATAGTAACCAGGGGTATAAATAAAACAGATAAACTCATAAAAGGCAAAAAGAATAATGGTAAAAACAAACAAATTAAAGCAATTAATTTTCTCATATAAAAAGGCGGAAAAAAAACAGAAAAAGGTTCCCTGAGGATTTTGGTTAAGATCACAGATAAACTTGATCCTAAATAATCATATCTTTCCCAAAGGAGATTGCTTTGTCCCCCACCAAATAAAACCGGCATAATAAACTTAACAACAAGAATAAACCCTAAAACAGAAAACACAACAAGCCATAAACCCTGTTTTTTTCTATGGAAGAAAAACATATACAAACCAAAAGCGATACCAAGTAAAAAAGTTTCTTCTTTGATTAAGAATGTAAACATAAATAAAAACAGAGATAACCATACTTTATTTTTCATAAGAAGATAAAACGAGAAAACAAAAAATGGCAATGCTAAAATTATTTCATGAAAATCCCAAACTATATTATGCAAAAACGGAGCATAACAAATAAATGTCAAGCCAATCAAAAATGAGAGTTTACCATTTTTTGAAACTTGATTTACTATAAAATAAACACCTATTACAGAAAATAAAAATGATAAATATGATGCAATGATTAGAGTATAATTTGATAATAAAGGATAGAAGGGCAAAAGAATCAAAAGAAACGGGGAAAAGTGCATAGAAAAATGGTTTATCCCTTCTATAGAAGAAAAACCTATATTCCCATGTAACGAATTAAATAAAATATTATTAAAAATAGCAGCATCAATTGATATTTTATAAGAAAAATAATGGATAAAAATCAAATATCCAATTATTACTGCATAAAAAGAAAAATATAAAACTTTTGCTTTTTGGCTCATGATGACTAAGTTCCTTTTGAATATGGTCTTTCTTTAATTAGTTTACTTTGCACCTTAGGTAAAGCAAGCAACATACCCCATATTATCCAAAAATAAAGGAAAGTAAAATCAGGAACAGATGTAAACATCATAAAAATCTCAACTAAAAATGCAAAAAGAACAGCTATTATGATTTTTGAAAAAAACGGAAGATCATCCTTATGCTTTTTATAAGTTTGCCAAGAGTATTTTGAAATAAAAAAAACCATAAGAATAAACACTACAAAACCCGTTAAGCCAATATCCGCCAAAAGGGTGCTCCCCATATCTTGAGTCCGGTTGCTTGCCCATCCACTACCCAAAAAATAGGTGTCAAAAAAATTGTTCATTCCTATTAAAAAATAAGAAAAACGAACGCATCCCGAACTGTCCTGCATTTTAGTAATAGTCAGGGATCTAAATATATTGAGCAAAGAATCCATTTGCATATTAAATATATTTATTATTAAAATAAAAGCAAAAAACAAAACAATAAAAGTAAACCCTATTAATTTGGCAAATCTTATCATTTGCCCAGTCACTTTAAGTCGAAATAAATATTCTAATTTTTGAGAACTCAAAAGATATATAAAAAGAAGCACAAATAAAAAAACATAGGCAAAATAAGCTGTGGTGCTTCCACTTATTAGCCCAGCCAACATTAAAAGGAAAAAAGATAAATTTTGAAACCATTTAGGTAGAAAATATATATTTTCAATTTTTAAAACAATCAATATCGCAATTATAACCATAACAAAAAACGCATAAAATGAAGGTTCAGGAGCAATAGAAGATATTCTGGGGAAATAAAATCCAACAGGCCTTCCCTGCACACCTTGCCATAATTGTCCATACCCCATATGATTATTAAATAACCAGTGTGGATATTCATACCCAAAAATAACGCTAGGAAATTGGACAAAAAGCCCCCAGACAGCAGAGAAAAAACCGGCAAACAAGATATACTTCAAAGCATTGATGAGTTTATTTATGGAATCAACTTCAAACATCACCGACACTAAAATCATCAAATCAAAGGTCAAATAAATAATCGCATTAACCACATAAAAATGAAAGTCAGAAACACTGCTAAAAGGAGGGGCGGCAGGACTAATTAAAAAAGCCTTAACGTTTAATGCTGATAAAATTATAGGAAAAAACAGGCTGATTATATTTATCCCCCAAAAGATAATTATTAACAATAAAAATTGTTTTTGCGTATTAGTAATACTAATTTTTTTCTTGGCTAATTTTATAAATGTAACTAATATAAAAATGACACCAACAAAATAAGATGGCTGTATTCCAAAATCGGAATTATGAATCACCACAACAGAAGAAGCCGTAAAGGCAGAAAGGAAAATAAGCAGATATAAGAGTTTCTCGCTTTTTCCAAAAAATAAAAAACTTAATATTATTGTAACTATACCTATTAATGTTATCTGCATGATAATAAGCCTTTCACAACAGTAAAAACTTCATCTACCTTGATAGAGTCCATGCAAACATTATTTTCTTTTGCACATTTATCAACGCCATATTTCTGTTTACAATTGTTATTTGTCTGATATTCACACGTTTCATGCCTGATTATCTTAGGCATATTAAAAGGATTATAAGGGGCAAACCTTGGATATTCTCCGGGCCCCATTAATACAACTAGCTTGCTTCCAATAGCTGCCGCCAAATGTGCAGGCCCGCTATCACTGCCGATGAATAAATCGGCTCTACTTATTAAAGCAGCTGTTTCAATCAAACTCAGCTCACCTGAAAAATTTCTTACGCGTTTAGGATCAGTCGCTATCAACTTATTATTTTCTTCTATCTCAGCATTACTACCTATGATGATAACTGTTAAATTATTTATATTATCCAACATTTTCTCAATCAATTTTTTATAATTATTTATTCCCCAATTTCTGGGTTTCCATAAAGTTGTAGGGTGAATTACAACAAAACGATTAATATTTGATTTTAACAGTTTGTTTGTGATTGTTCTTAACTCCTTTTCTGGAACAGGAAACTCATATCCAGGAAAATCAATTTTTGACCCTTTACCCCGATTATTCACCCCGATTAGGAAATCGGGATTCATACCTGGGGAAATTTCCAACACTCTGCTAGAATTCTGTTCGTCTATGCATAATCGAGGTTTAATCTTTTCCAATAAAGCTAACAAATTCAATGCCTCATAATCATCATAAGCTCCTGATACATAGCTGTAAGGGAAATCATACCCTCCAAAATCACGACCTATTTTGAATCTGCTCCCGGAAAAAAGATTAATTAAAGCACTATTTAGATTCCCTTTTAGATCAACCGCTAAATCAAACTTTTTATGCCTTAAAACTTTTAAAAAACTGAAAGTTGCTCTTGCGGCCGTAAAAAAATTTTGTTCTTTTCTTATTTGCCATGGATGATCAAAGATTATTATTTCATCAATATTCTTATTAATCGTAACAAAATCCCCCCCCCAGTCTCCGCATACAAAAGTTATTTTGGCATGGGGAAATATTTTACGCAGCTCCTTAAGAAAAGGAAAAGAAAGAACTATATCCCCGATATGTCCAAACTGTAAAACAACAATACTTTTGATTTTTGATTTATCAAAACCTGACCGAACAGGAAAAAACATATGCAATAAAAAAGAAATTAGTCGTTTCATTTTCTCTCCCTAAGCACAAAGTCTTTCATCTTTTTCAAGGACGAATAACTAAAAACCCTAAAAATGATAAAAGATAACCAAAATAAAATCTTATCGTAAAGTGAAATATAAAAATAAACTGCAACAAACTTGTAAATAGGGAAAACCCTTGCCCAACAAAAATCCCTTCCAATAGTTAAAAACCGTCTTCGAAGATTTAATCGATAAAAATTCTTTTTAAAACGGACAAGATCTAAGCTTTGGGAAGATCGATCAACAACAAAAGAAAATTGATCCACAAAGGTACTCCAAAATTTTTTAAAAGAATAGTTAGTGTTCCCGACAGCGGGAAATATAACTTCGGTTTTAACTATCAAAACATTTTTTTTATGCCTGTTTAATAATTCTAAGATTTTTATTAATATTTGCACCTGTATCCATTCTTTGGAAATGGTCTCGGAATTAAGTTTAATATCGTAAAAATACTTCATGTTAATAATATTCGAAGAGATAAGAGTAGCCTTATGCAAATATACATCCAAATACTCTCGAGAAGATATTTCCTCTATCTTTAAACTATTCTCCTCTTTTTTATGCGCATTTTTATGGGGATAGATAAATGACAGAAAAAAGATTCCGATATCACTTCTCTCTCTCACTAAATCGATAATTTGATCAAAAAACAAAAAATCAATATCATCATCATCCCCAAGTAACCAGACAAATTTCCCCCTGACTTCACCTAAAAGTTTTAATACGTTTTCATCGAAACTAAGATGATTTTCACTACGTAATGATCTAAAGAAAGCTTGCTTTTTAAAATTATTAAGAAGGGCCTTTGTTCCGTCAACGGAAGCATTGTCTGACACTAATACCTCTATGTTGTTACCATAACAAGCCGGAATAAGCTTATTTAACATCTTTTCAAGATGTTCACTACGTCCTATGGTTGGGATAGCAATTGTTAAGTCATACATATATTTATTATAATTCCTGAGTAATCAAGATGCCAGAGCCTTGATTTCATAGCTAAAAATCTGAGGACTGCTTTTGTGGTATGCAGTAGATGTAATTCTCAACCAAAAAGCTTTATTTAATTTATAAAGTTTAAGCATTATAGATTTAAATATCTTCTTAGATAAAGAAAGCCCTTCTAAACAATCGGGGTCAATAAATAAGATGGTTTTAAAGCCTGAAGCCTTCAATACATAAAATAAACTTCCGGAGGTAAATATTGTTGTGTGAGTAAAATCTTCATAACGCCAATAAGCGCCTGTCTCTGACTGCGCATTAGGAACTATCAACAATAGTTGTCCTTTTTCTGACAATAAATTATCTTTAATTGAAAATAAAATATCAATAATTTCATTTTTTTCCATATGCTCAAGCACATGACTCATAATGATAAAATCAAATTTTTTATCATTCTGTTTTACATAGTTAAGTAAATCCACCTTTAACGCTCTTATTTTATTTACCTGGCAATGTTTAACTGCTTGATCCGATAAATCAATGCCAGTTAAATTAAAATATCCTAAGGCTTTTAACTCTCGCAATAATTGTCCGAACCCACACCCTATTTCCAAAATCTCAGACTGTTTATCTATTGGTAATACTTTTTTTATTGACAAAGGAATTTTAAAGTTAGCATAAGCCTCATCAGAAAGATTTCTTAACTTAAAATAATCGACTATTTCTTTCTTCACGAGAAAAACCTCTTTTTTATATGTCTTAGTATCTGTTTTAGATCAAAAATCAATCGATAAAACCTTCTAATCGGCCAAAATGAAGCTAATAACAATAATGGATAAATATATAAAATAAATTTTAGTTCTCTTTTGAAATATTTAAAAAACGTACGACGCATCACAGCGATTTCCCGATCAGTAAAAACATAGGAATCTTTGGCAATAGCAAAGGGGATCCATGATAAAACTAGTTTTTTACGATATTCCAAATCTTTTCGAGTAATTAATCCTTCAGAATAAAATTCTTCATAGAACTCATAGTAATCAAGACATCCGTTTTTTAAGACATTATAATCAACCGTTTGAGGATCCCTAGTTGCCAACTTACGTTCACCAATAAAAAAAGACGGCAAGTTTGTCCCTAGTGTAAGTCTAACAACTATACTAGAAATTATCCCTCTATGTTTTTCATAATAAGTAAGAGGGTGAACAATTAATATTTTAGGAAGCATTTCCTTGGCTAACTTTGTGTTAAAAATAAATCCGGAAAAATGTCCTACCGAAGGATAGTTCATAATATCATAAGCCCTTTGGAATATAACATCTTTTTCAGGGGCAAAGTTAATAAGATGCGGCTTATCAACATTTTCCCTAAATGAATAATAATTCAAAGCAATAAATGCATATTCATTTTTTTTTATAACTTCCAAAATTTTTTGGACTAATCCATGAGTATAAATATCATCATCACATAAAATCGCAAGATAGTTCCCTTGGGCATGTTTAATACATTCAATCTGATTGCCAGCATAGCCAAAATTTCTAGAATTGCGGAAATATTTTATATTTTCTCCAATATATTCTTTGACAATTAAAGCTGTTTCATCTGTAGAAGCATTATCTGAAATAACAACTTCAACACTGCTTAAATTTTTTACTTGAGGAAATAGATACTGTAAACATTGTTTTAAATAGATAGCCCGATTATAAGTTGGTATACAAATTGATAGTTTAAGCATACGGCTTTGCCTCTTTTCCATAAGCTCTCTTGTAAAAAACATTCCTTATTTTCTTAAAGGTTTGTTCACTAAATAACATCCCTAGTATTACGGCTAAAATAATTTTCAACTGAAAGAAGAGAGGAATTATTTCTGAGGGATAGTCGTTTTTTGATTTTAAAAGAAACTTAAAGGCTGTCTTTTTGTTGTCTGATAAAAAATTATAAAACGCTGTTTTAAAAAAACCCTGCAGCCGCTCCTTTCTCAACTTTAATAATTTTTTTTTCCAAGTAGGATGTAGTTGTAATGCAAAGTTAAAAATATTAACATAAGATTGATAGTTCCCGTAAAGACGTTCAAAATTGACATTATAGCTGTCCCCTTCACTATGAATTCTATATGCAACAGCAACAGTATCAACAAAACAAACCGTTCCTGACAATAATAGTTTTGAGATTAATTCCGTTTCAGCCCCAATAACATCCAGTGCAAAAGCTTTGTTTTCTATCGCCTTACAACGATCAAACAACATACAAACAACATGGATACTTGAGCCCTTTTCATAATCCCAAAAGTACCATGTCCCGTCCATCACAGCAGGAGATTTATTTATCCTATCAAAACTGCTCCCGCCATCTTCATATAAAATTCTTATATTCCCATAGCATATTACACAATTTGAGACTTTATTAATTGACTCAACACACTTTGAAATAAAATTATGATCAATTAAATAATCGTCACTTCCCAAGATCATCATCCATTCACCCGAAACATACTCATATACAAGTTTTTGCCAGTTCTTCTGCGGTCCTATGTTAATTTTCTGCCTATGATAGACAAAACGTTTATCTCCTATATACTTTCTTACAAGTGCTTCTGTTCCATCATCCGAAGCATTATCAGAAACAATAACCTCTAAATTACAGTAATCTTGCGCTAATGCACTTTCTATTGCTTGTTCCAGATAAGAAGCGCGATTATAAGTTGGTATTGCGATAGAAACCTTTGGCATTAATTTATCATCTGTCATGCATTAAATCCTTCTTTATTTCATTAACTATTGCCTCTGAAAAATATTGAGTAGAAAATTGCCTTGCCTTTTCACTCTTTAAAAAATTCTCAATATTATCAAGATATCTCAAATAATCACCCTCCGACATTTGTTTCAAATAACAATATAGTTTATCATAATCTGAAAAGTTTCTTTTATCTATAAAACAATTATCAGGAATATGACTTGAAACATTATCGGCCCCTAAATATATAGGTACACATCCTGCGAATAAACAATCAAGTATCTTTTCTGTTATATACCCGGATATATCACGACAGTTTTCGTAACAAATCGAAAAACGATATTTTGACAAAAGTGGAGCTTTCCGCTCAACAAACCCTTTATAAGAAGGATATTTTGCAGTTAAAATTTTCTTTATAAAAGAGAAACGCGAAAGGATTTTTATAGCCTTGTTTAGGGTACGATTCTTTGTCCAAATTAATTTCCCATCCCAATCAATTCCATAGAGATCAAATTCATCCGGATGATATTTTTCAAACCATCTGATAGCTTTTAAACGCTCAGAATAAAGCTCCTGAGGATGAAGAAAATATTTATTCCCCGCGATCATTATACAAAAATTAGATCTAGCGGATAAATCTTTATTTATTTTGGCGGGCAATCTAAACGAATAATTAATTTTAAAATATTTGACATTGTCCACCTGTTTGTCATAATAAGTAAAAATCTTTTTAAAATAAATATGACACTTTGGATTAAGATTATCAGATGCCATAAGTCCATTTTCTGAAACCAGCAAATAACTGGGAACATTCTTCTCTATGGCAAACTTAAAATATTTATTTTTTCTATGCGGCATATCATTAAAAATGAAGGCGTCTATTTCTGCCAAATCAACAGTATCCGGAGTACAAACATCAATGCCAAAAGTTTGAGCATAAGAATAAAGATCATGCCAAGATTCCAAAAGATTATCTCCTGCTGAAACATTTACGTTTTTAAACAAATAGTTATCAGTAGTAATATTTTCATGCACATTGGAAACAGCAATTAACATTTAGGCTCTCCATATCGCATTAGTCTATAATAATTAATAATACTTTTAAGCACGGGCTGCATAAATGGAAAGAGATTAAATAAAAAACGATACACATAACCCGCAAGAAAAGAGAATGGTTTTCTTTTAAAGTTAAACCAGTTAATTCTTTGAGAATAATCGGGATTAACTCTTTCAGGCTGCAGAGATAATAAATCATACCTGTTTTTAAGCCAATTTAAATAATTTATTTGATTCATCTCAAGCCTTGCAACATATTCAGGTTCGGGCGCGTCTTGTGTTGCACGTGTATCCCTTACAATCAATGTTGGCGCTTGAGCAAATGTAATTGACGCATCTGTTTGATATAAACCATCGATCATCCCATAAAAATGACCATAATTTTGTTTAATCATTTTCAATGCTATTTCTTTATTAAAACAATCTTTTCTGATAATATTTGCAGAAATAAGTGAGTGTGCTATTAATAAATGCGGATTATTTTTCTCTGCAAACAAGCAAAATTCTTTATAATTTTTAAAATAATGAGGTATTTTAACCAAGGTATTATACTCTATAGATTTATTTACAATCAAACCAGGTTCATACTTTTTAATTAAATCTAGTAAATAGGTAAGCATATTTGGTGGAATAAGCTCATCATCCCCTATAACCCAAATATATTTTCCTTTAGGCTTTGTATATGCGTGGAATATATTCGGATCTCCGCCAATATCCTTTTCATGTTTTTCATAACAAATTTCAAACCCTGCAGAATCAACAATCTCTTTAGTGGAATCATCAGAATCGTTGTCATAGACATATACCCCAACCTTTTGACAGCCTTCTGCTTTTATCAACTCTTTTAAATTAATTTTTATAGACTCTAATAATTCTTTTAAATATATAGATCTATTTCTTGTGGGAATCGATATTGATAATAATTCTTCTGTCATAAATAATCACTTTTTAAGAGATTTTATAGTCCAGGAAAAGGCAGGCATCAAAGGTTGCTGATATCCCAATGCTATTTCAGTGGTAGGCATAACATCACGATAAAATTCAATCTTAATTCTTGATTCATTATCTACAGGTAATATCCACCCTGCCATATGCACAACACATAATACTTCCATATAACAATGACCCGTGGCAAACAATTCAACAGGTATATCAGTTTCCAATCTATATTGCCCAGGCACTAATTCATCAATTTCTATGTTTTTTTCATCTATTAAATTATTTAAGAATATCAATGATCCGTTTAGAGCGTAATATCCAATTGCAATAATAATATTTGGATCAGGACGTATCAGTTTAAATTCGATAACAGCTTTATAAGATTTACTGACAAGCATTGCCCCATGATACCTGGCCCCTTCTTGATTATGAATATAAAATTTTTCAACGCGTAAATACTTGTTTAGCGGAAAAACTCTCTCTGGCGACGCCGCCCATTCCATTAAAGTATTGTTTTTTTCTCCTGAGGCTGAAGCAAGGTAAAAATTAACTGCTTCAGAAACTTCTCCGGCATATATAATTCTTCCCTGTTCCAAAACAATACATCTTTCACATAAAGTTTGAATTGCACGCATATCATGGCTTACAAATAAAATCGTCCTTCCTTCTTTCTTTGAAACATTTTCCATTTTCCCTAGACATTTCTTCTGAAATTGTACATCTCCTACAGCTAACACCTCATCTACAACCATAATCTCAGGTTCAAGGTGAGAAGCGACAGCAAACGCCAATCTTACATACATTCCTGAAGAATATCTTTTAACCGGTGTATCTAAAAACTTTTCAACCTCCGCGAAAGCTACAATTTCGTCAAACTTATGTTTAATTTCACTGCGACTCATTCCAAGGACGGCTCCATTTAAATAAATATTTTCCCTTCCGGTAAGTTCCGGGTGAAAACCTGTGCCAACTTCTAAAAGGCTAGCAACTCGCCCATTAATCGATACTCGGCCGATGGAAGGTTCTGTAATACGGCTTAAGATTTTTAAAATTGTCGACTTTCCTGCCCCATTTTTACCAATAATTCCAAGCCTGTCTCCTTTTTTAACCTCAAAATTTATATCTTTTAACGCCCAAAATTCTTCTTTTGAAAAACTATTCTTATTTCCACGTTTAAAAATGTTGCTAAAGCCATTTGCAATCACATCACGCAATGCAATGTATTTTTCCTGTTGATGCCCTATAATATATTTTTTCCCTAAGTTTTCTACTTTAATAACAGTATTCATATCTCTCCTGTTAAAATTAAATCACATCCGCAAATGTCTGTTCCATTTTTCTAAAATACCAAACACCAAACACTAAAAATAAAAAAGCGATAAGCATTGACAGCAAAAACCCTGGCAAATAAATAAAGGAATTACCTCCTAAAATCGCCCAGCGAAAACCATCAATTACTCCCACCATAGGATTTAAAGAATAAATCAAACGCCAGTTTGCAGGAACAACACTACTGCTAAAACCGACCGGTGAAATATATAATCCAAACTGAACAATAAAAGGGATGATATAACGAAAATCACGATATTTTACATTAAGGGCAGCAATCCATAGGCCAACCCCAAGTGAGGTAATTAATGCAAGAATTAAAAAGAGTGGTAACATTATTATTCTCCAGCTTGGGATAAAATGGAACCAGATCATAAGAAAAGCCAACATAACAAATGAAATCAAAAAATCTACTAAACTTACAATAATTGAGCTTGTTGGCATAATTAATCTTGGGAAATAGACTTTGGTCAACATATTTGCATTAGCAATCAACGAATTGCTGCTCTCTGTCAATGAATTGGCAAAAAGCTGCCATGGCAGCATTGCGGAATAAACTAAAATCGGATAAGGAACGCCATTTGAAGGAAGTTTTGCCAATCCGCCAAAAATAATTGTAAAAACAACCATTGTCAAAAGAGGACGAATAACACTCCATGCAACACCGATAATTGTCTGTTTATAACGAACTAAAATATCACGCCAGGCAAGAAAATAAAACAATTCTCTATAAAGCCAAAGATCACTCCAATAATTTTTAAAACCCCTACCCGGTTCTATTATCAGCTCAAAATCTTTACTGTTCAATTAATATCTCTCCCATGTCTATTTGCATAACACCCTTATATTATAAGCTATAAGTAAAAACCATTAAAAACAGTTGTTTTTTTTAAAAGTAGTCAAAAGTTGAATTTTATCCCCGATGTAATTGTCGATCTTTTTTGCTAATAAAATCTTCTTTAGTAAAAACTTTATTATAAGGTACAGGAAGAGGTTTCCCATATACCTTCTTGGCCTCATAGTTTTCAATAAAATCTCTATCTTCAGCTATAAAACACGTATCACAATATTTACCGAAAAACTTAATATCTAAACCTCTTTCAATAATATCTTTCAACGGCTCTTCAAAAAAGTTTCCAAGTGAAACATGTATATAAGGGCATGGCATTACATCTCCATATTTTGTGATTGAAACCATTCTTTTAACAGCAATACAACCTATATCAAGTCCATAAGAAGGTGTTAAGTGAGTAAAAACATTATATTTCTTTTCAAGTCCCCGCATGTAGTCCATATCATCCTTATTTATCAGAATGTCATATTTGCCTTCCCATTCCCCGACAGGCTTAGCATAAGTTACAAACACCCCAACCCCTTTCCCGTTTAAAAACTCCAGAAAATTAATAAATTCTTCAGACCTGATTCGCTGTTTTGTAACTACAGTCTGGACTATAATGTTTAGTCCTGCATCAAGCGCCGCATCAATTGCTATTAAACACTTTTCATGCGATCCAGGTTTGCGTCTAAATTCATCATGTTCTGTTACTGAAAGGCTATCAAGGCTCAGTTGAATTTTATCGACACCTATACTTTTAATATGTTTTGCTCTTTCATAATCCAAATTCCAACCGTTAGTATCTGAGGATATATAAAATTTCTGAGGATCAATAGCTTTAACAATATCATCAAAATCAGGGAAAATGAGCGGCTCGCCTCCTGTAATTACTATATGAGCTAGTCCCATTTCATCTGCCTGTCTTGAAAGCTCTTTAACATCATTAATTGTAAAATATCTGTTCGGATTTTTCCCTCGCAATCGTGTTATATCACAGTGCTGACAAGCAAAGTTACATGTATAATCATATTGAAATTGCAATATGGCAATGCTTTCTCCATTCTTAAGCTTATCATCATACTTCATTATTTTTTCATAAACATAAGGTTTCTCCTTTTTAAGCTGATTTCTTTTATCTGTTTCAGTAGGTTTTAATTGTTCTGGTTGATTTGACATAATAAGTACCCCCATTTTATTTAATTATAACCCATTTAATAACGTTAAAAAACCTCCAATCCAAAATCTCTTAATATCGCAATATTAATATTTATGCCAAACTTATTTTTTATAAGCTTTGCAACCTCATCAGAATAACTTGCGGCCATAACTATTATTGCTTTTACAGGATCAGCTTGAAGCACATCAGGAGAAACAATAGGAAGATGTGTCGCCGGGGTATATTTACCCTGTTTAAATGTAGCAGAATCAACAACATATCTAATTTTATCAGAAATATTAGTCATAGAAATAATTGCAAGGGCCTGATGTCCTGCCCCCCAAATAGCTACATTTTTATGCCCAAACTGATCAATATATTTTTCTATTTCAGCTTTCAAGCTTTCCTGATATTTATAGAACGGAGATATATTTATTTTGCCACGTTTTTTTACAACTGCAGAAATTATGTAATCGTACCAAATCTCATTACACTCAAGAATATCAAAACCATTAAGATTTAATGCAAGACTCAAAGTCTCTTTGGTAAAATAAAAAAGGTGGTCTGGTATAAACTCGGAAAAAAGTTTTTTCCTTAAGATCATGTCAAAGTTTGGAACCTCAACAAGACCTACACCACCTTGTTCCAAGTTATTATAGATCCCTTTAAGTATTGAATTTGGATCAGGAAGATGTTCAAAAAAATTAAGTATATAAAAAGCAGCAAATGGGGTATTTTTTATGAAATATACTTCATTATCAATAAATCCCTCAGAAACAGTTAGCCCTTTTTTTATACATTTTGTAACAGATTCACTTAAATGCTCTAACCCATAAGCTGTAACATTACACTCTTTCATAAGAGAAAGATACTCTCCAGCGCCACAACCAATTTCAACAACCTTTTTCCCTCGCAAAGAATACTTTTTTACAAAAGAATCAAACTGCTGAAGTCTAAAGGTTTTCATTTCATCCGAAAAGGCGGCAGCGCGGATAACATCTTTATAATAAAAGACAGGCTCACAATCTAATTGGACCAAACCACAACCTGAGCATTGATAAATATCAAGATTTACCCCGAACTCATCTTTGAGATCGTTTGTCCCAGGCAAAAATTGAGCCCCCTTTGGCATGTTCTTATATTGAAGGAGTGGCTCTTTAAAAAATTTATTACCACATACTCTGCAGTTATTTCTCTTTGTCATAATATCTATATGTACTCCCTATATGTCTCATGTACTTTTATCAGATTTTTGGGACAAACATCGTGCCACAAAAGATACCCCGCGTCATTTATCGATAACCCTTTATTTTCAAGGAGATATTCGCCTGAAAGAAAACACTTATACAATATAGAGATAAAATGCCCCCGTAATGTCCTCTTTTCACTTATAATCTGCTTAATTGTAATAGGAACAGGATCAAATTCAATCTTAGCTCCAATTTCTGTCTCTGCAACTTTTAGGATTCTGTTTTCAAGGGTCTCTTTGAATCTTATAATTCCACCGGGTATATGCCAACCTTTTCCATGAATAGGATCATCCCTCCACGATAAAAGGGTTCTCCCCTTTTCATCTTTTATAAGAAGGTCAACATTTACCATCGGAACTATTTTGGAGAAGAAGGAAAAGAGCTCCTCAGCCAACCCCTTTGAAGGATCAGGTATCTCTTTTTCTAAATATTTAATTGCTTCGTGTATATTCATATAATTTAATATTAAGTCACCCTTCGACTAGCTCAGGATGACAAGGGTGTCAGGCTGAGCCTGTCGAAGCCAAGCTCGTCAAACCATCAAGACAACAAAAGTAACTTCCTAACAACCTCTGCATGTTTATCTTTATGAAAAAAAAGATAATTTGTCTGGATTGTTGCTTCGTCAACATATCCAAACTTTTCAAGCTTATCATTATTAATAACATAACAGTCATAATCAAGGTCTAAAAATAAATTAATAATATCATTAGGATGATAACTAAATTTCTTGGACCATTTCCTTAATATTTCAGAAAATACAATAGGTTTATATCTCTTTATAGTCTCAATCGCCCCTTTAAAAACAAAAAGCTCCGAACCTTCCACATCACATTTAATAAAATCGAGTTTATTGAAACCTGATATCGACAATATAAAATCATCCATTTTTTTAACTTCGCATTCTTCCATAATTGTCGACCCTCTCTCCCTGAGATCTGCCATAGATGAAGCAGCCGTACATTCCATATCAAAGTAAAATTTAACTTTTTTGTTTTCATCTGACAACCCAAAGTTGTATGTCCGATCCGCCCTCTGATTATTAAGCTCAAGATTCTTTTTTAAAAGCTGATATGATGATTTTATAGGCTCAAAAGAATATACAACTATATCATTATGAGAAAAAAGGATATTGAGTGTGTACCAGCCTATATTGGCGCCGATATCGAAAACAACATCCCCTTCTTTAACAAGTCTAAGTATCATGTTAGTTTCAACTGTTTCATATGCTGAAAAATTAAGATATGACATCGGAAGAGAATGTGAATCGTTTTTATCACAGCAAATTTTTATATCTTTGTTTGCTCCCTGAATCATAAATACTACCTGATCTTGTGTTATTTCTATTTTTTCTATAGGAGAATCTTTTATTAAAAGAGGATATTCAAAAAGATGTCTATGAGATTTAAACATCTCTTCCATATATTTATTTTTATCGATTTTTCCTTTAATATATTCTTCTTTTTTTTCTAAGAACAAAGTGTAATTTCCTCCTAACAATCAGACAAAAAACTTTCTACTGTACGCTTAAGCCCCTCAGGGATGGGAAAAAAACATTGCCATCCAAGTCGCTCAATTTTTTTTGAGGACATTAACATTTTATTTTCCCGCTTATCAATAACAGTATTATCATTCTGCATGATAAGGCTTAACTTATTGTCTTTAAAAGTTGAAATAAATATTTCCGCAAGTTTTTTCACAGACATATAAGCATTGTCATTGCCTATATTGTATGCTTCCCCTCCTGCGCCATCAAATAGAACCTTGAAAAAAGCCACAGTAGCATCAGCGATGTAACAAAAGGATCTCCAAGCAGAACCATTGCTTTTCATTACAATGTTTTCCTTTTTGACAATGTTCCTTACAAAACTAGCAAAGACTCTGCTGTCATTATCTATATCCATGGTAGGTCCGTATATATGAGCCGGTCTTACGATTTTAACAGGAAGACCAAACTGGTCATGCCAACATTTGCACATATTTTCAGCCATTCTTTTACTCTCACTATAACAACTTACCATATCAAGAGGATTTAAAAAACCATAATCATTCTCTGTCACAACTTCAGTTGCATTCTTCCCATAAACAGCTCCGCTGCTAAAAAACAGAAAACCTTCAACCTTCTTGGCTTTTGCAAGCTCAAGCAAATTATACGTTCCTATAACATTCGGCAAAAGGACATCAACAGGCTTTGTTTTAAAATAATGCGGACTCGCATAACTTGCACCATGAACAATAAAATCTATGTCGTCTGAAATATCAATCGAAGAAGATAGATCATGTTCAAAAATCTTTAAATCTTTGCTGTTTATAAAATCTTTAAATCTTTGTTTCGCCTTTTCTTTATTACGCACTAAAGCAATAACTTTTATGTTAAAAGAAGGATCTTTTTTATTTAACCATAATAAAACATATGCCATATATGATAAAAGCATTCCGTAAGCGCCGGTTATTAAAAAAGTTTTGTCTCTAAACTTTTTCCAATCGATAATATTACTGTTTACAATAAAATCCAAATCTTTTGCAATAATCTTGTTCATGAAATTTGTCATTCTAAAAGACTCCTATTTGTATCATAAAAACGATATAATTTTTCAAGAGCTTTATCCATCAAAGTAAAATCAGATCTTTTAATTTCAGATAACAACAATAAATTATCTCCACTATACTCTTTTCCAAGTTTTCGCTCTTTAATCACTATCTTTAGCTTTTTGCCTGATATTTTGCAAACTTTTTGAGCTATTGTTTTAAAATCTATGACATTTCCCGAACAAATATTGTGTATCTTGTGAAGAGGTTTATTTTCAATGAACCATTTAATAATTTTAATAAGATCATCAATATACATAAAATCATAATATTTGTTCTGGTTTATGATAATAGGTAAATCTAAAACTGCATCCCTGCAAATGCTGGAAATAACACGTACACGCCAATCTTCATACTTGCCAAAAACAGCAAAAAGCCTTAAATTATATAAATTGTTGTTCAATTCTACATATTTACTCATAAGATATTTTGAATACCCATATTGATCTGAAGGCACATGTTTGTCAAAATAAGCTTCTTTCATCTTAGGCTTCCAATGTTCACGGCTATATTCTGCGCCGGATCCGAAATAAATCATTTTCCCAAAATAATCTTTACATCTTACTATGTTAAAAAACATCCTTAAGTTATTTTCCAAAACTTTTGAGGGATCTTTTTTAGAATGTTTTGGTGCGGCATCATAAGTAGCAGTGTGTATTATTACATCAAATTTTGATTTTTTTATAACAGCCAAAACTTTAGATGAATCTAAAAGATCAAGCTGTTGTCTATTATAAGAAAAGATATTATATTCTTCTCCTAATTGTTCAAGTAAGTTTTTCGCAATAAACCCATATCCACCTGTTATTAATATCTTTTTCATTATTCTTTGTTAAAATCAGACTCTACAATCATATTGTTTTTTTGTTCTTCTTCATCCAAAAATGGCCATAAATCTTCAAGAGGTCTTGATACCATTCTGCCGTCAGGCATTGCTTTTGATGCCAACTTGGGAGCCATCTGCAAATCAGGATCAACCATAACTTCACAAATAACTGTCCCTTCCATATTAAGCACGTTTTGGACATCTTCTCTTAAATGCTTCTGGCTGGAAATCCTCATTGTCTGTAATCCATACGCAGAAGCAACCTTGCAAGTATCAGGAAAGGTAAGCCCGCTTGAGGGATCACAACAGACTAAACGCCCTTCAAAAAATTTACTATGCGTATTTCTTATAGCGGCATATCCATTATTATTTAAAACAAAAACTTTTATGGGAAGCTCTAATCTTTTTAATGTCTCAAATTCTTGAATATTGTGCTGTAATCCTCCATCACCAATTATACAAACAGTTCTCTTCTTTCCGCTTGCAAGACAAGCTCCAATACTCTGAGGAATACCAAACCCCATAGACCCAAGTCCCGGAGAATTTAAAATCCTTTGTCCTTGTTTTACTTTAAACGCCTGAGGTGTTATTTCAGCAGCGCTTCCTGAACTTTCAGGAACAAGCAAATCATCTGAATTCATTAAGTTCGAAAGGGTATCTATTAGAGCATAGGTGTTTACAAAATTTTTCAACTCAAAATATTCTTTTAAGGCAATCGGATATTTATCTTTCCACTCCTTACACTTTACAATCCAGCTCGATCTGTCGATTTGTTCAACTTCATCTAATTTTTGGATAAATTTTTCCAAAAAGGCTTTAATATCAGCCACAATAGGAATATCAATTTTTGTATCAACCTTTTTTATTTCATTTTCATCTATATCAACCATAACTTTTTTAGCATGAGAAGCAAAATTAGGATAATTATGTCCCACCTGAGGTAAATCCAAACGAGCGCCAAGCACTAATATAAAATCTGCATTTTGTTGTACAAAATTAGCATATCTTGAAGCAATAGATCCGGGACGTCCAAAAAACAGTTCATGCTCCTCGGGCAATATATCCATCAATCTCCACGTGGTAAGAACCGGTATTTTTAACATCTCAATTACTTTTAAAAACTCTGCATTAGCTTTTCCGAGACGTATCCCTCGTCCAGCAAGAATAACCGGTCTTTTTGAATCATTTAAAAAGGTAATAACTTGTTTTACTAATTGGCTAGAAATATTTTTTTCTGATTCCTTAGGAGGGATAAATCCTTCAATATTATTTTCATCAATCATAGCACCTTGAACATCAAGGGGAATATCCAGCCAAACAGGGCCTGGACGGTCATTTTGTGCCGTATAGACAGCTTTTTCCAAATAATATCTTATCTTCCCCGGATCTAAAACAGTAACAGCATATTTTGTAATAGGCTTTACTATAGAGACAATATCCACCTCTTGAATTCCCATTTGGCGAACTCCCCGCCCCTTAAGAAGATCCGATCTCTTAGTCTGTCCGGACAATACTAAAAGAGGTGTAGAATCAATCCAAGACGCGGCAACACCTGTTATAGCATTGGTACCGCCAGGCCCTGTCGTTACAAGAGCAACACCAATATTCCCGTTATATTGAGCATATCCATCCGCGGCAACAGCAGCCGCCTGTTCATGCAAGCATCCAATAAATTCTATATTCTTATTTTTACCAATAGAATCAACAAGATGCATACACCCCCCACCGGGGAGGATAAAAATATGCTTTACTTTAAGATCGGCAATAAACTTTATTACATAATCTGATAGTTTAATCATAAAATTGAAAATAAAACCTCTTTAATAGATTTCTTCTCGCTATTCCATGGTCTTGGAATAACAACTGTTTTAACTCCCACTTCTTTCGCCAATCGAATATTTTCAAGATTATCTTCTACTATTATATCAACTTTTTTTATCCATTTTAAGAAATCACCTTTATTATCATCATATCTGAGATGTCTCTTATCTTTTCTTTTAGATGGGACAAAATGAAATGTCCTTATCCATTCTCCGAAATATTTAAAAACCCAACCAGCAGAAACAGAAGCACAAGCAAGAGGGACAGCGGTCAGCGCAATATGCCGAAAATTACTTCCGTTTTCTTTTAACCAATTCATACTCTCTTTTACAGGAAGCATCTCGGCAAATAAATGAGAACCCCTAAATTCATCCAAGGAATTTTGATATTCTTCCAAGGTAGCGCCCAAAAGCTTATAAGGCGGATTCTCTCTAATATCTTTATAACTAAGCTTACATTCCGGATGGTCTACCTTCCATTTTTTTTCAAACCAGACCCGCATTAAATCATTTAATACGTCATCAACATCCCAAGCAATAGTTTTCATTAAACATCCATCCAGTAAGTAATAGTCGTCTTTCTCTGCTTGTTTTTGGCAATATCAGGATCGGTATAAAAAGAATCATCTTTATAATGGGTAGATGATATCTCTTCAATCACAGCCCCTGTCTTACTGCTGAAAATATGCCTCATCCCTCTCTCCACAACAACAATATCACCTGGTTTACCGGTAAACTTTTTATCATCTAAGACAAAATCGACATCACCATGTAAAACATGGAAAGTTTCCTCTTTCTTTTGATGATACTGCTCGGGATGGCTTTGCCCCGGAACCAACACTATAAGCTTTTTACAATATTCCCTGTTAATAAAGTTAATAAGTGTACATCCCGCCTCATGAAAACGGTCAACCCCATAATGATGGGAAATTTCAAGATCAAGCATCCCCGGGACATTGATATGTCCATCCTGCAAAACCTTTTTTACCAATTTAACAATTTTATATATCTTTTCACGATTATCAATCTGACTGACAGAAGAAAAAAGGATAGGCTGATTTACATGTATATCCTGTTTGACAGAATAATCGATATACTTTGAAAAATCATTCGCCGTAATTTGATCTTCAACTGTCGGAATAGCAAAAAACAGGTCATCTGAATTAATCTGTTCCCCCTTTTTAATTTCTCTTTTTGCAAAAAGACCCCGACCCAAAGCCCTTAAGCTTGAAATTTCATCAGGAGTAAACTGCAATCTCTTGCCGGAAACCCCGCACATCTCATATGCTTTTTTCGCAGCAGAAAGCCACTCTTTAACTTGAGAAGGAGCGCTGGAATATCCATTGATTGGATACTTATCTGTAGAAAGAGCAACATGTCTCTCAAGAATTTTTGCCCCTTTAGCAATAGCTATTTTAACAGCATCAAAATTCTGAGGCCCTTCATGGGTTGAGTAACCGATAACAACTCCAGGGTATCTAGCTTGAAACAAATCTATCTGGTTAAGCTCAATATCTTTGTCCGGTGTGGGATAAGCCGCAACACAATGCATTAGGGCAAATTGTTTTTTCCGGTGTTCGAAGAATGAAACAACTTTATCGATGTTTTCCAGTGAAGCGCCAGCTGTTGATGCAATAATAGGCTTATCTGTACCCGCAATCCTTTCCAAGAGAGGCCAATCGGTAAAAGAACAACTGGCTATTTTAACAATTTCATAACCATGCTTCTTAATCAAATCAACAGATGCTTCATCAAATGGGGTACAAATTGTAATAAAGCCGGCGTTCACAACAGCTTCTTTTAAGCGTAAAAAATCAGACTCACTAAGTCTTGTTTCACTAAATCGTTTAACATATTTAATATCTTTCCTCTCTTTGTAATCAGGATGAATAAAAGAATCAAGATTGCGATATTGGAACTTGAACGCAAACTGAAAATCAAAATCTTGGGTTACATTTTTTATCTCTTTTATTATCTTCAAACCATGCTCAACATCTCCCATATGATTATTAGCCATTTCAAAAATAAACAATTTATCAAACAAATTATTTTTCATTAAAAAACCTCCAAAAAACAAAGTTAACCCCGATTATTAACCCCGATTATGATAATCGGGGTTAATAATTAATCCCAAACCTTCCATAAAGCCTCGTTGCAGTTCCACATATCATTTAGCAATACAAGATCTCTGTAAGTATCCATACATTGCCAAAATCCCTCATGAGAAAACATCATAAGCTCTTTATTTTTTGCCAATTCTTCCAAAGGCTTGTCTTCTAAGATACAGTTGCAATCAGAAGATAAATAATTAAAAAGCTCTTTTTTAAAAACAAAAAAACCGCCGTTAATATGGCGATTTGAAACTTTTGGCTTTTCATTAAACCCAACAATTTTATCATTGTCCGACGATATCTCACCAAATCTTGATGGCGGGCTTACACCGGTTATTGTCCCTATCTTCCCATGTTTTCTATGAAAGGCTAATAATGTATCAATATTTATCTGTGCTAAGCCATCTCCATAAGTTAGCAAAAATTCTTCCTCATCCTCAAGAAATTGTTTAATCTGGGCAACACGGCTTCCGGTCTGCGCTTTAGGCCCCGTATTTACAAACGTTATATTCCAATCTTCAAGGGCTGAATTATTATGATGAATAATTCTCTCTTTTTTCGATCTTAAATTCAAAGTAAAATCATTCATCAACTCTTCAAAATTGAGAAAATAATCTTTTATCATGTCACCTTTATAGCCTAAACAAAGAATAAAATCTTTATGACCATAATATGAATAAATTTTCATTATATGCCATAAAATCGGCATACCTCCAACAGGAATAAGAGGCTTTGGTCTATATTCGGTCTCTTCTCTAAGCCTCATCCCCTGACCACCGCATAAAATAACAACTTTCATTAGAAACAACCTCCTTTTAAAAAGGATTCAAGGATTAAAGTTTTATAAACTTTTCCAAGAAGTCTGAAACCTTTCTTACCATATAATCCAATTTTTCTTTTGTCATTCCGGGATATACACCAACCCAGAAAGTATTATTCATTATTAAATCTGTCTTTTCAAGATGACCGACAATTCTATAGCCACTTTTTTCCTTGCGCATTTGATCAAAAGCCGGATGGCTCACCATGTTACCTGCAAAAAGCATCCTTGTCTGTATTTTATTATCCTCTAAATAATTAACAATATCATCCCTTGCAAACCCGGCATTTTCTCTCACGGTTATAAGAAATCCAAACCAGCTTGGTGAAGCAGCAGGCAAAGACTCTGAAAAAATAAACTTATCAGAATATTTAATCAATTTTTCCAAAAGATATTTGTAATTTTTTTTTCTGGCCTCGATAAATTTAGGGAGCTTATCAAGCTGCGCGCAACCGATTGCCGCCTGCATATCTGTAACTTTCAGATTATAACCAAAATGTGAGTAAACATATTTATGATCATAACCATATGGTAATTCTCCAAACTGTTGTTTAAACCTATTTTTACAGGTATCATCCTTGCCGCTCTGGCACCAGCAATCCCGCCCCCAATCCCTAAACGACTCTATAATACGTTTTAAGTGTAAATTATTTGTGAGAAGAGCTCCCCCTTCCCCCATTGTAATATGATGTGGAGGATAAAAACTGCAAGTGGCAATATCTCCAAATGAACCGGTATATTTTCCTTTATATTTTGAACCTAAAGCATCACAATTGTCCTCTACAAGCCATAAACCATGTTTTTTACAAAAACTTTTAATCTTATCTATATCAAAAGGATTGCCTAAAGTATGGGCAATCATTATAGCTTTTGTTTTTTTAGATAAAGCTCTCTCTAATTTATCACAATCAATATTATAAGAAGGGAGTGTCACATCAATAAATACAGGAATAGCGCCAAACTGAACTATCGGAGCTATAGTTGTTGGAAAACCTGCAGCAACGGTTATAACCTCATCACCTCTTTTAATCTTTCTTTCCCCAAGTTTTGGCGAAGTAAGCGCCATAAAAGCCAAAAGATTAGCTGATGAACCTGAATTTGTAAGGCTGCAGTATTTAACTTCAATAAAAGATGCCAGTTTTTTTTCAAATTCCACAGCATAATGGCCTGCTGTCAACCAAAATTCAAGAGATGAGTCAACAAGATTAATCATCTCTTTCTCATCATACACGCGACCCCCGTAGTTCACTTTGGATATCCCGGGAATAAATTGTCCATCTGTTTTGGACAGAGCATAATATGATTTTACTTTCCTTAAAATTTCTTTTTTTAATTTATCTTTTTGCTTTTGTTTCATTTATTTGATACCATTTTATAGTTTTTTTAAGCCCTTCTTCAAAAGAAGTCTTTGCTTTAAAACCAAATTCTTTCTCGGCTCTTGAGACATCAAGCATTCTTCTTGGCTGTCCGTCAGGTTTTGTTTTATCCCAGACGATTTTTCCTTTAAACCCCGTAAGTTTTACAATTAATTCAACTAGGTCTTTTATCTTAATTTCAAAACCTGCCCCCAGATTAACAGGATCAGGTTTATCATATTTCTCGGCTGCAAGTAAAATGCCTTCTGCGGCATCTTCTACATAAAAAAATTCACGACTTGCTTCTCCCGTACCCCAAACCACTACCTCTTCTTTTTTTGCTTTGGCAGCTTCCACACACTTTCTAACCAAAGCAGGAATAACATGTGAAGTTTTTAAATTAAAGTTATCTCTTGGTCCATACAAATTAACAGGTAAAAGATAGATAGAATTAAAACCATATTGCTCCCTGTAAGCTTGAGATTGAACTAAAAGCATTTTTTTTGCAAGTCCATAAGGCGCATTTGTCTCTTCCGGATATCCATTCCATAAATTCTCTTCTTTAAACGGAACAGGCGTAAATTTGGGATAGGCACAAATTGTCCCTATAGCAACAAATTTCTTTAAATTATTCTGCCTCCCCTCCTCAATCAACTGGACACCCATCATCAGATTATCATAAAAATATTTTCCGGGGTTTAACTTATTGGCTCCTATCCCTCCAACTACCGCAGCTAAATGAATAACTATATCAGGGTTACCATCTTTATACATTTTTTTTACATCTTCCATACAAACAAGATTATAATCTTCTATTTCCGGAACAAAAACATCTCTGCAGCCTCTATCTCTTAACTTTTCTACAATAAAAGATCCAAGGAACCCTGATCCGCCTGTAACAGTAACTCTTTTATTTTCCCAAAAATTCATAATTTACCCGCTTGTTATCCTGTTTTTTGTCCAAGTAATGCCTTTTGATTCCAAGATTTTTGCGCCATCACCAATAGGCGTTAAACCTATCTGTTCCATATCCGCATCAACCATAATTTTTACAAGTTCATGAACTTTTACTTTCGGTTCCCATTTAAGAATATTTTTTGCCTTTGAAATATCCGCGCAAAGGAAATCAACCTCTGTCGGCCTAAAATATTTTGGATCAATCTCCACATATTCCTTCCAATCCAAATTAACATAAGAAAAAGCCTCTTTGACAAAATCTTCAACAGTAACACTCTCTCCTGTGCCTATAACATAATCATCGGGCTTATCCTGTTGCAATATAAGCCACTGGCAAACTACGTATTCAGGAGCATATCCCCAATCTCTTTTAGCTTTCAGATTTCCAAGATATAATTTTTTTTGTTTCCCTGCTACAATATTTGCAACTGCACGAGTTATTTTTCTTGAAACAAAAGTCTCCCCTCGACGAGGGCTTTCATGATTAAATAATATCCCATTACAGGCAAACATATCGTAGCCTTCTCTATAATTAACTACCATCCAATAAGAATAAACTTTTGCCACAGCATAAGGACTACGTGGATAAAATGGAGTTTTTTCATTTTGGGGAGGGGGAGAGGCTCCAAACATTTCAGAACTCGACGCCTGATATAATTTGGTCTTTATTCCACTGCTCTTTATAGCTTCCAGTAACCTTGTAGTCCCTAACCCTGCTATATCACCTGTATACTCAGGAGTATCAAAACTAACTCTAACATGACTTTGCGCTCCTAAATTATAAACTTCATCAGGCTTAATATTATAAATCAGATTAACTAATTGACTTGAATCAGAAAGGTCTCCATAATGCAAAAAAAATTTAGCTTTTGGCAAATGAGGATCAATATAAATATGATCGATTCTATGGGTATTAAAAGTACTGGCCCGTCTGATTAATCCATGGACATCATATCCTTTTGACAATAGAAATTCTGCCAAATAACTTCCATCTTGACCTGTAATACCGGTTATAAAGGCTCTTTTAGGCATAGAAACTCCTTCTTAAATACTTATTTATAAGCTTTCTATAACTTTTTTATAAACACTCTTTACTTTTTTAGGCAGACTCGGGCTGAGAAGAAGTAAAATTTCCCTGCCTAAAACCCTGTATTGCCCACCAATTTTAGCCGCACGAAGAACACCTTTTTTAACAAGACGACGAAAAGTTGAATCACTTATTTTAAGGAGTTTTTGCGCTTCTTCAGAGGTATAAACTTCAGATTCATTAAGTTGCATATACTTGCCTTTAAGTATATCAAAATATAAAATTTATTCAATAGCAGTCAAAAGTTGTCAAAAGCTATTTATTGACCTCTTTGTACAATAAATATACAGTTACCAAGGCAGTAGCTGCCTGAGCAAAAGAATTTGTTGCATTCGCAGCAGATTCCCAGAACTTATTCCAGTCAAATGGATCCTGGTAACGTACTAATTCAATTGTTTTTGCAGGAATAAAAACGGTATCTCCCATCCCAACAGAATAACTGTTTTCAATTTTACCATTGGCTTTAAGAACCAAAATCCGACCTCTATCTGCAAAATCGGTCCTTCCTCCACACGCATCTATATAATAATCGACAGATTTTCCATTCTCATACAAGATGGAGCCAGGAAAGTATACCTCTCCCATCACATCAACAGAATAAATCTTCTCAGGGATTTCCAGATAGTCGCCATCTTGAAGAATAATATCATTATTAGCGCCGCTTTTTAAATCAGACAAATTTAAAATAATTCTTCCGGAGGCTTCCATAGATATCTTTTTCAACGAAAATTCATAAGCCCCTTCAACCTGTTGATGTCTAAAATCTCTCTCTTCCTTAGGCAATCCTACAGGAATTTGCGCAAATTCCCAACCTTTTCTGATCTCTAGCTCTTTAATCATTTTAGCAGCCTTTTCCGTCTGCTGTAGTTTAACAGATTCACGAATAAATACTGCCCCCGCTAAAAAAGCTTTTTCCGTGAGCCCTCCCGCCCTTTCAATTAAAACGCTTAGGCGTTCTCCTCGAGAAATAACATATTTCCCAGGATATAAAACATTTCCTTTGATTGTTACCTTTTCATTAAATCCGTAATCCGGAATTTTTCTTATAAAAAGATAATCATTTTCTTGCAACAAGAAATCTTCTTTCTTATCTTTTTCTTTTAATATCTTCGAAAGATTAATTTCGTAAGACTTAGAAATATTTTTTTCATCGGTTCTAACAAGTTCAGCTTTATTTAAAAATGCGCTACTTTTTACTCCGCCAGCCAAAAAGATTAAGTCACTAATCCTCATATTTTTTACAAGAGGAAATGCCCCAGTTCCCTCATTTACAGCTTCATCATTAATTTCTCCGCTTATATAAACCTTTGGCTCTCCTTTAATTTCAGAATCAGCATAAACACGGATCTGATCAAACTCTTTAAGTAATGGATTATTCTGAGGGTCACCAGCCTTCATCTTGTTTAAATTTACAACCAAAATTTCCGGTTCCCTTTTTGGCGGCGCGGCACGATAAATTTGGGCGCGTTCCATATAAGTATAAGGAGCAAGCCCGTCCGCTTTTATAAACAAATCCATAAGATTCATGCCATTTGAAAGTTCATAACGTCCAGGTCTTTTAACATTCCCCTTAAGATAAACCACATTTCTAATCTCAGGCTCAATTGAGAAAATAGAAACATAATCCAAGCTATCCACATAAATAGGTTTATAATTTTTAGTTTTCAAATAATCAGCATAATTAATGTCAACAACCGTCTCTTTAACATTATTAACCTTTCTCCCAATCTGTATTCTTTGCAGATAAGAAGTGGGGGTGACTCCTCCTGCTAAACTTATAAGATCACTTAATTCCGTTTTATTTTTTAATTCATATATAGCAGAACGATTAATATTTCCACTTACAGCAACAACCTTTTGTATGGGAGAAATTTTAATCACATCACCGCTCTCTAATAAAATGTCATTTTGATTTTTCCCTTTAAGGATAAAATCATAAAAATCAACAGTAACAATTTTCATGCCATTACGAATTAGCTCGATTTTCCTTAAAGTTCCATTTTTTGTCGGGCCACCACCAATAAAAACAGCATCGTATAGCGAAGTATTAGCTAAAATTGTATAGGCTCCCGGATTTTTAAATTCTCCTACCATATATACTTTAATCGATCCTATCTCTTTTATTGTCAAATCAATATTAAAATCAGCAACAAAAATTTTAGCTAATCTCTGATACAACAGATCTCGGGCTTCCAATATCGTTAATCCAACAACAGTAACAACTCCAACCTTTGGAATAGTTACAGATCCTCTCTCATCAACCAAGAGAGAAAAAGAGTCATTTACATTTCCCCAAATGGTTACCAACAATTTATCACCAGGATTTATGCGATAATCAGGCCCTATCGGAATACTAGGGACTAAAGAAAACTTATCGTCTACCGCTTTTTTGAAAACTTCATAACCATATTGCCTTAAAAGTTTTTGTTCAACATAAGATTTATCAAAAACTTCTTCTGTCGGTTCCGCCTCATTATAATTCTTCTTATTTCTTTGCTGTTCTTTTATTTTTCTTATCTCTTCATCGTTAAAACTCTTTTCAATGGGAGATAAATTATCAATTAAAGCCTTAATTTCATCTGTTATCGATTTAGTTATAAGTACTTCTTTATCTTTATCTTTGTCTTGCTCCTTATTTTTATCCTCATTTTCCAAAGAATTATCTTTTTCCAGCAAATTTTTTATTTGATCTTGATTCCCTTTTTCTTGAATTAAAGATTCCGCCTGATTTTTTTGTTGAGGAGTTAATTTATTAAAAACATCATCAATGCTTGCCGCTAAAGCAGGCTCTGGCAATAAGCTTGAAACAAAACAAATCAGCAGAAAAAACGATATCTTTTTAATATATTTTCCTATCATTTAAAAACCTCTTTTCTATTGTTATTTTTAATATTAGTTTTAAATTCAACCAAATATTCTATTATAAAAGAAAGGAAAACAGCCCCAAAAAAAGATATAATTCCTGCTGTCATTACACTCTTTTTTACATCAGAATTAAAAGGACCGTTTGGAGAAAGGGCAGAATCAAGTTTTTGAAAAGATATATCTAGAGACCTTTGAGCTAAAAAATCACCCAATTTATCTACATAAGCATTGGCAATTTTTGTAACTAAAATAGGATCATTCCCAGTCACAGTGATATTTAAAACAACTCCATCTTGCGAAATATTCAGCATACCAATCAAATCTAAGGCAACTGATTCCAACGAAGGAGTAACCCCTCCAACCCAACCATGTTTTTTATCATCCCATTGACCCTTCTTAAGAGCTTTTAGTAAATCAAGTTCTTTTGCAACAGATTCAGCTAAAACCCTGCTAGTTAAAAGTGATTTCAACGCCGTCCCCTGTCCTCCACCAAAACCAAAAGGAGTTCCACTGAAAAGATTGGAAAACCCTCCTGTAGAAGTCTCTTTTGAACCTAAAGTTAATATAGTTGCAGTCGCTTTATACATTTTAGGCTGCCGAACAGCGGAAAAATGAATAAATGTAACTGCGACAACAAAAACCAACAATATAAAAAACTTATATTTATTTAAAATTCTGATTATGTCTGACAGACTTATTTCGCCTTCAGCAAAAAGTTCCTCTTTAACCATAGCTATATTGTTATATTATACAACCTTAGGATCAAATTAGGAAGAGTTTCAAGAAAGTTTGCAAAACAAAAGTCAGGTAATTAGAGTTATTTTTTGTTCTCCTGACTTTCTCCTAGAAAAAAGCATTTTTCAATAATTATTGTCATTAAGCCAAAAAAACGCTGTGCAAGAAAAGTTTTGTGATACATAAAATAATGACTTTGTGAATTTTCCATCCTGGATTTCTCTGCCCTCACCCAATCTT